>JAFLUU010000016.1 GCA_022508585.1 Prevotellaceae bacterium
CACGATGAAAAAACAAACGCCGAGGCCCAAAAATCAGACGCGCACGACATTTCTGCGAACTTCGAGGGGGTAAAGTACGAAAAAGAGGGAAATAGGTGCGAGAAGAAGGGGGATATGTATAAAATGGACGATGTTAGGTGGGAGAATAGAGAGGTTTTATGTCTTTGCGCGCTATGTTGATGTAGTTGCTGTTAGCCTATTTACCCCTGCCTTATGGTCTTGACTTCCCTGCGGTCTTTCAAGATAGGGGTAAATAGGCTTTGCTTACTCTTCTTCTTGGTATTGATAGCAGCCGGCATCGCTTACGGGGCTGCGCGGTCGGCCTAAGCGGTCGAGAGGATAGGTGGCGGCACTGACAGACGGGTCGGCGAGGCTGCGCGCTTTGGAGTCGGCGCAGAGCCGGAAGTCATAGCGGAGAGCCGGCAGGTCGAACGGCGCGAAATTGCCCTGCCGCGCCGTGGTGTCCTTGACGGCCTCCCACAGATTGTTGACCACTGCAGCGTTGTCGGCAATCTCCGGTGTGCAGAGCAGGTTGTTGCGGAACGCATAGTTGTTGGGCGTGTCGGGATTGTCGTCCGGAATGGCGAAAATCTCGTCTGTCGCGTAGCCGGTGATGATGCTGTTGACAAACTCGAGGCGGTTTAGAGGGCAGGAATGCCCGTTGAGCGTGTTGTGGAAGACTAACGCATTGCCTCTGAGAGCAGTGAAAGGGCTGAAGCTGGCAATCGTGCAGTGAACGAACTGATTGTCGCCGCCGTAGACGGAGATGCAGTTGCCCTCGGCGTTGCTTATCTGGCTGTTGCCGATGATGGTCTGGCTGTTGACGAGCGTCAGTGCGTCTTGCTTCACATTATGCACCACCGAGTTCTCCATCGTGAGCTTGAGGAGGCTGATGTCCGACGAGTCGCAGCGAATGCCCCAGCTGCCGGAGTGAATGTCGCAGTAATTGAGGCGATTGCCGTAGCTGGTGGCGGAGAATGTGAGGCCTTGCCACTGATTGTCGATGCGGTCGTAGGGTTGGTTGACAAACATGTCGTCCATGCGGTGGCCGCGCATGACAATCGGTTTCTCTAAGGTGCCCTCGGCTATCAGCGTGCCGTCGATGCGAATGAAAGCCTCGGGGCGCAGCATCAGTGTAACGCCTGCGGCTATGGTGAGTGTGGCTCCTTCACTGACGATGAGGCTGTCGCGCACGAAGTAGGGGCGATCGGCTGCGAGGGTGTCATTGGTACTGAAAACTTTGCCGGTGAGCGGAATGGCGTCCTGGCTGTATCCTATCAGCTCCACGCTTTGCCGCTCGCCGTTGGCGAGGGTGAACACTAATTGGGCGCGGCTCTCCACCGCCTGCGGCTCGTTGGTCGCGGCGGCGTTGTATTGCACAAAGGCGATGAGACTGTCCTTGCCCCTGCAGTCAAGAGAGGGTATGATACCCTTATCTGTATCTAAGTCCAGATGCTGCTCTAAGTTCGGATTGGGAGTTATCGACACCCCGTCCACATTCGCCAGAAACTGCGCGGCATCTTTACCCTCGATGCTGACGCGGGTGATGGAGAGACCGTCGGAGTTGTCGTTGTAAAGAGTGAGTGTGCGTGTGGCGGAGGCGGTGTGCGTGAGCACGGTGTCGAGGTTGAGAGTGTCGACGGAGAGTCTGAATTTAGCTCCCGCAGGTGTCGGGAAATCTTCGTCGCTCACGCACGCGGCGAGGACGACTATAGCCAGCAGGAGCGCGAGAATGCCCCACGCCCTGCCGCGACAATGTAGAGGTTTGTGCATGATAGGTTATTTGGCGGGTATGTTCTTAAGCACTTCGAGCAGATGATCCCACACCATCTGCACCGTCGGTACGAGCAGGCGCTCGTCGGGCGAGTGTACGCCGCGCAGCGTGGGGCCGAAGCTGACCATATCCATGTGGGGGTACTTCAACGAGAAGAGGCCGCACTCCAATCCTGCGTGGATAGCGCGTATCTCCGGCTCTTTGCCGAAGATGCGCTTGTAGCTCTCCACCGTTATGCTGAGCAGAGGGCTCTGCGGATTGAGCTTCCAGCCCGGATAGCCGTCGCCGGTCTCCACTTCGGCGCCTGCGAGGGCGAATACGCCGCTCACCATCTGCGATGCGTTGCGGCGCGCACTCATTATGTTGGAGCGCTGACTGGTTACGATGTCGATGCGTGCCTTGTCGCTGCCGCCTTCGCGGTGCATGTGTACGCTGGCGAGGTTGGACGATGTCTGCACGAAGTCTGGAATCTCCTGATCCATAGCTATCACTCCGTTGGGCACGCTCACCAATGCGGTGATGAGGCGGTGGGCGGTGGCTCGGTCGATAACCGTAGCGGCAGGGTCTGCACTCTCTAACACCACCTTGAGGTTCGGCTCGGTGGCGGAGTATTCCTCTTCAAACTCGGCGGTCATCGTGTTGACCAAGACGCGTATCGCTTCCTTGTGGGCGGCAGGCACACAGGCAATGACGCTTCCGTCGCGAGGAATGGCGTTGTGCAGTCCGCCGGTCTGAATGTCGGCTATGCGCACATCGTACTGCTCCATGGCGGCGAGCAGGCGGGCTAAGAGTTTGTTGGCATTGGCTCGCTTCTTCTCGATGTCGTCGCCGGAGTGGCCGCCGGTCAGTCCGCTGACCTGCAGCTTAAAGAAAAAACTGCCCTCGGGAGCTGCCGTAAGGTCGGCATTAAACGCCGCCTTGGTGTTGGCTCCTCCGGCGCAGCTGACAAAGATGAGTCCTTCGTCCTCCGAATCTAAATTTATAAGGTAGTCGGCTTTCATGAAGCCGGCCTCTAATCCCATTGCGCCGTTGAGCCCTTCTTCCTCGCATACGGTAAAGAGGCACTCTAATGGGCCATGCTCGATGCTTTTGTCTGCCAAAATGGCCATCTGCATGGCTACGCCTATGCCGTCGTCGGCTCCGAGTGTGGTGCCCTTGGCTTTCATCCACTCGCCGTCGAGATATGTCTGAATCGGATCGCGTTCAAAGTCGAACTCGAGGTCGGCTTCTTTTTCGCACACCATATCCATGTGGCTCTGGAGCACGGTTGTCTTCAGATGCTCGAGTCCCGGGCTGGCTGGCTTGCGTATCAGCACATTGCCGGTGGCATCTTGCTCCGTCTCGAGGCCTAAACCTTTGCCGAACTCTACGAGGAATGCGCCCATCTGCTGCTCTTTGTGCGAAGGACGCGGGATTTGGTTGATTTGCGCAAAGCAATCGAAGACTGTCTTGGGTTGTAGTGAAATCTGTGTCATGGTTCTGTGTTGTTATGTCGTTGTTGTGTGTCGGTGTATCCAACTAATTGAGGGTGCGGCGCATCGAAACGTGTAAAAGGTGCGGAATTAAGAATAAATAACAGAAAGTTTTTGCCATACAATCAAATAAAAATTTATCTTTGCACTTGGAAAAAGCGCCGCAGATTGGATATTTTGGGGCGAATGTACGAAAAAATGCTCAAAGAATTGATATTTGTTCTCGTAATTGTTGTTGTTGCGGTGGCTTTGCTCTGCATCAGGCTCCTGCTCGGCAAGAAAAACATCGTCAACACCCACATCGACGGCAATAGCGAGATGCAACGGCGCGGCATTCACTGCGTTGTGAAGCAGGATATGGAGCAACGGCTGAAAAGCGGCCTCCGGATTGATGAACATAAGTAATATATAAATAAGGTATAGATGAAAAAGTTATTTTTGATGGCGGCTATAGTTGCGGGCTGCGCTGTGATGACCGCTTCTTGCGATAATAAAGAAAAGTCTGTCAATGTTGAGCGCAAGAATGTGGGTGCAAAGGAAAAAAGCGTGAAGATTGCATACGTGGAACTCGACTCGCTGATGGCCAAGTACCAATATTATCTCGATTGTAGCGAGCTTTTGGAAAAGAAGCGCAACTCTATAAGCACTACAATCAATAATAAGGCGCTCGCTTTGCAGAAAGCAATGGCTGACTTCCAAGAAAAAGTACAGACTGGCAATATTACGCAGGAGCAGGCCACCAAAACGCAGGCGGATCTGGTGAAAAAGCAAAATCAGCTGCAGAGTCTGCAAGATAATCTGGCTGATGAGTTCGCTAAGGAGCAGGAGAACTACAATAAAGCCCTCCATGATTCAATCGACAACTTCCTTGCTTCCTACAACAAGACTGCAGGATATACCTACATCCTCTCGCGCAGCAATGACAACATCTTGCTGGCCGCCCCCGCCTGTGATATTACCGACGAGGTAATCAATGGGCTCAACAAGCGCTACAAAGGCGCAGAGGAGAAGGCTAAAAAATAGAAAAACCGCAAGCAAACGAAGGATTATGACGGAGATTCTGAAAATTCGCTGCACAAACGACGGGAAATGCTACCGGATAGCCGAAGGGACAAGCCTGCTGGAAATGAGCCGGACGGTTTCTCTCCCGGGTCTGGGCAGGATTGTGGCGGCCAAGGTCAACAATGCGCCCCGAGGGCTCGACTATCGACTCTTTAATAACGCCGATGTGGAGTTTGCCGACATCTCTGCGTCCTATGGCATGAGGACTTATGTCCGCACGCTGACCTTTATCCTCGGTAAGGCCATCAGTAATTTGTATGAGGGCGTCTCTTTCAGTGTCGAAGCCCCCGTTTCCAACGGTTACTACATCAATCTGCGCGGCACGGAGGGCATTCGCACGGACGCCGCCGATATTCGCCGCGAAATGGAGGCGATTATCGCTCGCGATCTGCCCTTTAAGCGTGTCGTCTGCCCCACTGACGAGGCTATCGAGGTCTTTCAGCGCCACGGCATGGACTCTAAAGTGAAATTGCTGCGCAGTATCGGCCGTCTCTACACCGAATATTACACTCTTGACGATTATCCCGACAATTACTACGGCGCTTTGTGTCCTTCGACGGGCTTTATTTTCCTTTTCGGCCTCGAAAATTATAGCGGGGGGCTGCTTCTGCGCCTTCCCGACCCTAATAATGCAGGAGAACTCAAGCCAATGGTACGCCAAGACAAGATGCTGGAGATTTTCAACGAGCATCATCGCTGGCAAGACCTCGGTTGTTTGAGAACCATCGGCGAAATGAACGAATTATGCGCCAAAGGGTACGCTAATATGCTGATAAATGTGTCGGAAGCCCTGCAAGAGAAAAAAATCTGCCACATTGCGGAGAATATTGAGGCTCGTAAGCAAGTTAAGCTCGTTCTTGTCGCAGGTCCCTCCTCCAGTGGAAAAACTACTTTCAGCAAACGACTCAGCGTTCAGCTTATGACGTGCGGTTTACGCCCTCGGGCGTTGTCTTTAGACGATTATTTCTTGCCGAGAGTGCAGACGCCGCTCGATGAGAACGGCGAATATGACTACGAGACTATAGATGCTCTCAATTTGCCCCTTCTCGCGGAGCATTTGCAGCAGCTTTTTGAAGGAAAAGAGGTGGAACTGCCGCGTTATGACTTCCAAGCCGGAGAAAGTGTCCACAGTGGCAATCGCATGAAGCTCGAACCGAACGATATACTCGTTGTCGAAGGTATTCATGCCCTCAATCCCAAGCTGACGGCGGCCATAAATGATAAATATAAGTACAAAGTGTACGTTTCCGCCCTTACCACCATTCAGTTGGACGACCATAATTACATTCCTACTACCGACAATCGTTTGTTGCGCCGCATTGTACGCGATGCAAAGTTCCGCGGCAGTTCTGCTCGCGATACTATCGCGCGCTGGCCCAGTGTCAGAGCAGGAGAAGAAAAGTGGATTTTCCCGTTTCAGGAGAATGTAGATACGATGTTCAACTCTGCTCTGTTGTTTGAGCTTGCCACTTTGCGCATTCAGGCTCTCCCGTTGCTTGAGATGGTACCGGAGAATACTCCGGAGTACGCCGAGGCATACAGACTGCGTAAATTCTTGCGTTATATCAATCCTATAGACATGAAAGGTTTGCCGCAGGACTCATTGCTTCGCGAGTTTTTAGGCGGAAGTAGCTTTCATTATTAAAAGGTCGTGGTCGACCGAGTTTTTGTACATCGGATTATGAATTATGGTTTTGTCAGGGTCGCGTCGGCCATTCCCAATGTAAAAGTCGGCGATTGTGCGCATAATGCAGAGCATATACAGCAGCTGATAGCCAAGGCTGCGGAAAGAGAAGCTGATATTGTCTGTTTTCCGGAGCTCAGTATTACGGCATATACTTGCCAGGATTTGTTCTTCTCGCAGTTTCTTTTGGATAATGCCGAGCTGGCGTTGATGCGTATTACCGACTTCACGCGTTCTCTCGATGTCGCGGTAATTATAGGCCTGCCCGTCAGTTGCAGTGGTATGCTACTGAATTGTGCCGTCGTTGTTTGTAAGGGAAAAATCCTCGGCGCGGTGCCTAAGAGCTATCTGCCCAATTATAAAGAGTTCTACGAAATGCGCTGGTTTGTGGGCGCCGCAGGTTTGCCCCGCATGAGTACGCATTTGGCAGGTCAGACCGTTACTGTTGACACCCGACAAATTTTCCAAACCCCATCATGCTCTTTCGGAGTGGAGCTCTGCGAGGATCTTTGGGCTCCCGAGCCGCCCGGTACGGCCTTGGCGCTGGCCGGAGCGGAGATTATTTTTAATCTTTCCGCGTCGAACGACGTGATAGGCAAGGACGCGTATCTCAATAGCTTGCTCTCGCAGCAGAGCGCACGCACACACTGCGGCTATATCTACTCTGGCTGCGGATTTGGCGAGAGCACACAGGACTTAGTCTTCGGCGGCAAGGCTATGATCTACGAGGACGGCCACCTATTGGCGCAGGCCGAGCGTTTCTCGCTCGACGAGCAGATAATCTTCTCCGAAATAGACGTAGAGCGTCTGCGCGCAGAGCGACGAACTAACACTACTTTCACGATTTCTGCCGCCAAGCAGGAAGCCAATGGCGTGAAGTACACGCGGATTGACGTACCGCAGAGTCTAACCCCCAAGAGCGATTTTAGCCTTACTCGCGTGGTGGATGCTCATCCCTTTGTGCCTGTGGGCAAGGAGCTCGACGCTCGTTGTAATGAGATTTTCAATATCCAAGTGCGGGGACTAGCTAAGCGTATAGTCCATGTAAATTGCGACACCCTCGTGGTAGGCATAAGCGGAGGCCTCGACTCCACGCTGGCACTGCTCGTGTGTGTGAAGGCGTGCGACCTGCTCGGGCGGAGTCGCCATAGCGTGGTAGGTATTACCATGCCCGGTTACGGCACAACGTCTCGAACCTATACCAATGCCACAAATCTGATGAAGATATTGGGCATCACAATCCGCGAAATCAGCATCGCCGAGGCTTGCGATCAGCACTTCCGCGACCTTGGCCACGACCCTGCGGCACACGACTTAACCTATGAAAACTCGCAGGCTCGCGAGCGCACGCAGATACTTATGGATGCTGCAAACCAGATGAATGGCATTGTGGTGGGAACCGGCGATCTGAGTGAGCTCGCTCTCGGCTGGGCAACGTATAATGGCGACCACATGTCTATGTACGGCGTCAACGTATCCGTGCCCAAGACATTGGTGCGGCATCTCGTGGAATGGACGGCGCGTAACATTGCCGACGAAGCTTGTCGCACCGTTCTGGAAGATATTGCCGCCACCCCGATAAGCCCGGAGCTCCTGCCGGCAGACGAAGACGACAATATCACGCAGAAGACCGAAGACCTTGTAGGCCCTTACGAGTTGCACGACTTCTTCCTCTATTATTTCCTGCGTTTCGGTTTTTCTCCGCGCAAGATAGAATTTATGGCTCGCACCGCATTTGCAGGAAGTTATGATGAAGACACTATTAGGCGTTGGCTGCGCACATTCCTGCGTCGCTTCTTCCAGCAGCAGTTTAAGCGAAGCTGCTTGCCCGACGGGCCTAAGGTCGGCTCCTGTTCCCTCTCGCCGCGTGGCGATTGGCGAATGCCCACCGATGCCGATGTGTCGCAGTGGCTCAAAGACTTAGAGTAAGCCATGAAGAAATATTTAACGTCAATCCTATTGCTGATAGCCGTCTGCGCCTTCGCAGACACCACCAAGGAAGACTCTGACGGCATCACGCTGTTTGCCGTGGCCTCACTGCCGCAAGGAGTAGAGGAGGTCTATCTCGGCGACAGCGTTATCGTTACGCTGACGCTCTACGCCAATGTGGACTTCGCCAAGATAGACAACAAGAGCGACAAGCTCCCTGCGGTAAAGCACGCCACCGTCAGACGCTATCGCGCCGACCGCCGGCTTAATCAAGACGTGGCCGCCTACCAAGGGCGTCGCTATTATGCTGTTCGCACAGAACAATATGCCGTAACGCCTAACCAGTTGGGCGAACTCACCTTTCCCGCGCAGAAATACGACGTAGTGCTGTCAGTCAAGCAGCGCAGCCGCGACCCTTTCGACTCGTTCTTCCCCTTTGGACGCACCCAAACGCACCAAGTGCAGAAAACCTGCACCGCAGAGCCGCTGAAAATAAAAGTAACCAAGCGACCGCGCCGCACAATAGAGGAGATGCGGCGCAGCGGAGCCACCTTGATGTAACTGCCCTCAGGGCAGCCTGTATCGACAAGCGGGTTTGCCACCCTCATTCCTGCCGTAACGGCAGTTTTATTTGCCAAGTCCGGTTCCCTATATCAAATAATTCATACATAATAAAGGCAGAATAGTCTTCAAAACTATTCTGCCTTTAATCGTTAGTCAGTTGTCGTTACTACAGAGTGCGAAATACTTTTGAGCGCCCCACATACTCATATTTCAACTTGCCCTCGCTGGCCAAAGCAGCTATAGTGCGGCGTGCATAGTCGTAGCTCACACCCGCAGCCTTGGCCAAGTCGCGGCAAAGGAAGAAGCCCTTGTCCTTGGTAAGCTCGCCAGCGATGCGCAGAGCCTCATCAGCGTCTAATTTGGTCGCATCGTTGACGTTATGATTGATAAGCGTGAATTTTACATCGCTAAGTGCAGCCTTAAACGACTTGGCAGGAAGGAAATTCACCTTGCTGACAGCCGCATCCTTGAGCTGCAGCACACCACGCTTGTCGGCCACGGCCTCACCCGTCATCGAGACGCTGAAAGTGCCGAGCCCGTCAATAGTAACGCTGTGGCCGCTGCCAATCTCCAATGCCAAAATGTCCGCAATACCGGCTAAGACGCTCTTAATCTCGCCGGTGCTCAGCTGATGAGCGGCAGCCACCGTCTCAATAAACTGCTCAGAGGGCATTTGGTTGTAGTTGAGCACTTTAGGATAGATCTTCTCGCCGGCCTTGCCCTTAAACATACTGTTACGCATCAGTACACATTTCAATTCCATAGTCTTAAGATTTTTAATGATAATTATAAAGTTAGTAAACGCTCTTAGTCAGCAACAAACCTCGTCAGCAGCAAACCGAACTCCCACTTCGCCGTAGTCAAACCTCCGCCTTGTCGTATTTAATCCCCATCGCGCACGATTTTTAAGCCTCCGCGCGCGATTTTTGGGCCTCGAAGCTTGTTTTTTGCTCGTGCAAAATTAAAAAATATTATAAGAATTTCCAAGAAATAGTATAAGAATTTTTAAAAATTTATATAAGATTTTCTGAGAAATCATATAGGATTTTTTCAACGTTCACGACAATAAATCGCGCGCGGAGGCTTAAAAATCACATGCGGAGGGGGTTTATGTCAATGCGCACGACATTCAGCCCCACGCTGTGCGTATTTTTATGCGACAGAACGCTTTTTCGCTATGAAAAATGCCGAAAATTGATAGGAATGAGATAATTTTGCTTCGGATAGTACTTATGAAGAAAAGCTGTTTAGGTGCAAGTGTGTTGTCTTGTGTCCTTTGGTTTGGCGAAGGCTGGGCAAATATATTATATATAATGGTGTAAAATTTGGCCGGAATGCTAAAAAATGCTAAATTTGCGCATGATTTTTCGGCTGTCGGCTTTGAATGTAGCTGCGCCGGGGAGCTTTAATGATAAGAGATAAATTATAAACTAAAACTAATACTTAAAATCTATGTGGTTAATCAATTCTTCAATCGGAAAGAAGATTGTGATGTCCGTTACCGGCATTGCTCTCATTCTCTTCCTTACGTTTCATGCCTGCATGAACGTGGTTGCCCTGTTTAGCGGAGAGGCTTACAACGCTATCTGCGAGTTTCTGGGCGCTAACTGGTACGCTGTGGTCGCCACGGCGGCTCTGGCAGTTCTGGTGGCTTTGCATTTCATCTTTGCCATCATGCTTACCTTGCAGAACCGCAAGGCTCGTGGCGCCAGCAACTATGCTGTGTCCACCAAGGTCAACGCCGGCAAAGTGGAGTGGGCGTCCAAGAACATGCTTGTGCTGGGTGTGATTGTGTGCCTCGGCCTGTTGCTCCACCTCTACAACTTCTGGTACAACATGATGTTCGCCGAGTTGGCTGGCGTGGAGGGTTGCATCGCTCCCTCTGACGGTTACAGCTTTATCCGCCTCACTTTCGGCTGCCCCATCTACGCGGCTCTCTACATCGTGTGGCTTGTGGCTCTGTGGTTCCACCTTAGCCACGGCTTCTGGAGCTCGCTGCAGACGCTGGGCGCCAGTGGCAAGATTTGGCTCTGCCGTGTCAAGGTGATCGGCAATGTGTGGTCCACCATCGTGATTCTTATGTTCATCGTTGTGGTGCTGTTCTTCGCTTTTGGCTTCGGTAGCTGCAACGCTGCGGCTTGCTGTCAGCCTGCCCTCGATTGTTGTGAGGAAGCTGCCGCTAATTGTGGCGGTTGCTAAACTGTTAACTCCCAATTTCTAATTTTTACTATCATGGCACAACTTAATTCAAGAATACCTGAGGGTCCTATTGCCGAAAAATGGACCAATTACAAGGCTCACCAGAAGTTGGTGAACCCGAAGAACAAACTTAAGCTCGATGTTATCGTGGTAGGTACCGGTCTGGCCGGTGCAAGCGCCGCCGCCTCCTTGGGTGAGATGGGCTTCAATGTGCTTAACTTCTGCATCCAGGACTCTCCGCGCCGCGCTCACTCCATCGCTGCACAGGGCGGCATCAATGCGGCTAAGAACTACCAGAATGACGGCGACTCTGTCTATCGTCTGTTCTACGACACTGTCAAGGGTGGCGACTACCGCGCCCGTGAGGCTAATGTGTACCGCCTTGCTGAGGTGAGCAACAACATTATCGACCAGTGCGTGGCTCAAGGCGTGCCTTTCGCCCGCGAATATGGCGGTATGCTCGCTAATCGCTCCTTCGGTGGCGCGCAGGTGAGCCGTACCTTCTACGCAAAGGGTCAGACCGGCCAGCAGCTGTTGCTCGGCGCCTACAGTGCGCTCAGTCGCATGGTGGAAGCCGGCAAGGTGAAGCTCTATACCCGCTATGAGATGGAGGATGTGGTAATCGTCGACGGCCGTGCTCGCGGCATTATCGCCAAAAACCTCGTTACCGGCAAGCTCGAGCGCTTCACCGCCAACGCTGTGGTAATCGCTACCGGCGGTTATGGCAACACCTACTTCCTTTCTACCAACGCGATGGGCTGTAACAGCTCCGCCGCAGTGGCTTGCTACCGCAAGGGCGCTATGTTTGCCAACCCCTCCTATGTTCAGATTCACCCCACCTGTATTCCGGTTCACGGCGACAAGCAGTCGAAACTGACGCTGATGTCTGAGTCGCTCCGTAACGACGGTCGTATCTGGGTGCCCAAGAAATTGGAAGACGCTAAGGCTCTGCAGGCCGGCACCAAGAACGGTTGGGATATTCCCGAGGAGGATCGCGACTACTACCTGGAGCGTCGCTACCCCGCGTTCGGCAATCTTGTGCCTCGCGATGTGGCAAGCCGCGCCGCTAAGGAGCGTTGCGATCACGGCTTCGGTGTAAACAACACTGGCCTCGCCGTGTTCCTCGACTTCTCCGAGTCTATCCAGCGCCTTGGCATTGATGAGATTCGCCAGCGCTACGGAAACCTCTTCGATATGTACGAAGAGATTACCGATGTCAATCCGGGTGAATTTGTCAAGAGCGCAAATGGCTTCGACTACTACAAACCGATGATGATCTTCCCCGCTATCCACTACACGATGGGTGGTGTGTGGGTTGACTACGAGCTTCAGACCACTATCCCCGGTCTTTTCGCCATCGGCGAGTGCAACTTCTCCGACCACGGCGCCAATCGTCTCGGTGCTTCCGCACTGATGCAGGGTCTTGCCGACGGTTACTTCGTGTTGCCCTACACTATTCAGAATTACCTCTCCGATCAGGCTATCTGGCCGCGCCTTTCCACCGACCGCGCCGAGTTTGCCGAGGCCGAGAAGGCTGTTGATGCCGAGTTCGACCGCTTGATGAACATCAAGGGCAAGCGTAGTGTCGACTCTATCCACAAGGAGCTCGGCCACATCATGTGGGAGCATGTCGGCATGGGGCGTACAAAGCAAGGACTCGAGGAAGGTCTCAAGTTGCTCCAGAATCTCCGCAAGGAATTCAACGAAAACCTCTTCGTGCCCGGCACTAAGGATGGTCTTAACACTGAATTGGACAAGGCTATCCACCTGCGCGACTTTATATTGATGGGTGAGCTCATCGCCAACGATGCTCTGCATCGCGAGGAGTCCTGCGGCGGCCACTTCCGCGAGGAACACCAGACCGAGGAAGGCGAAGCCAAGCGTAACGACGAGGATTTCTTCTATGTCGGCTGCTGGGAGTACCAGGGCAACGACGAAACTGCCCCCGTTCTCTCTAAAGAGCCCCTGGAGTACGAGGCAATCAAGGTGCAGACCCGCAATTACAAGAATTAACCCTTAAACTTATTAAATTATGGCTAAGAATATTAGTTTTACAATCAAGTATTGGAAGCAGAACGGGCCTAAGGATAAGGGTCATTTCGATACTCATGAGATGAAGAACATTCCCGATGATACCTCATTCCTTGAGATGCTTGACATTCTCAACGAAGAGCTCATCGAGGAGGGTAAGGAACCGTTTGTGTTCGACCATGACTGCCGCGAGGGCATCTGTGGTATGTGCTCGCTATACATTAACGGCACGCCCCACGGCAAAACTGTCACCGGCGCGACCACTTGCCAGCTGTATATGCGCCGTTTCAACGATGGCGATGTGATTACCGTCGAGCCGTGGCGCTCTGCAGCCTTCCCCGTGATTAAAGACTGTATGGTTGACCGCTCTGCGTTCGACAAGATCATTCAAGCCGGCGGTTATACCTCGGTTCGCACCGGCCAGCCGCAGGATGCCAACGCTATTCTCATTCCGAAGCAAAATGCCGACGAGGCTATGGACTGCGCGACCTGCATTGGTTGCGGTGCCTGCGTCGCTGCGTGCAAAAACGGCTCCGCAATGCTCTTCGTGAGCTCCAAAGTGAGCCAGCTCGCGCTGCTTCCGCAGGGTAAGCCCGAGGCTGCCAAGCGCGCTAAGGCTATGGTTGCCCGTATGGACGAGCTCGGATTCGGTAACTGCACCAATACCCGCGCCTGCGAGGCAGTTTGTCCCAAAAATGAGACCATTGCCAACATCGCTCGCCTCAATCGCGAGTTCCTCAAGGCTAAAATAGCCGACTAAGCAATCTTTTTAATAATTTCGCCCCGCCTTTCCTACTAAAAAAGGCGGGGCGTTTTTGTGTAACTATAGAATACTGTTGCTCCGAATGCACATTTCTGCAAACTTCGTGGACGATAATGAATAAATCGTGCATATTTAGCTGCAAATCTTGCACATTAGGCATATTTTTATGCCGTTTCTTTGCGCCGCTAAGCGGAAAATGCTATTTTTGCACATATATATAATATGGTGTGATACCCTTTATGGGATACCATATCAAGAAAAGATTTATTAATATCGAAATTATCTTAATTATCAACACAATGAAGAAAATTACAGACCAGAGCGTCCTCGATAAGTTCTTCAGCGAGAAGACGCAAGTCGATCGCACGGCGGAATTGAACCAGCTTGTGAAAGAAGGTTACGGTCTTTACGATGAATTGTTCGTTTATAAGGCAGATATGTCCGACGGACTTATCAAGGTTGCCAACGGCGGCGTAAATGAAGAGCCCGATGCCAACAGCCAAATCTTCTATTCCAATCCTATCCTCGAGGGGCCGGCATGGGCGGACAAGTACGAGTTCCTTATTGACGGCAGCGACACCACTTATATGAAGGGTAGCGGCTATATTCAGGTCGATATTTCCAAAACTCCGCAGAGTCTGGTCGCTTTCCACTATGTTCGTCGAGCAGCCAACACACAATATCCCAATGCAGGCGTCTGGGGAGAAGAGGAACGCCCTGCTGTGGTACTCATTCAGGCCGCCAATGATGCAAAAGGCGAGTGGAAAGACATTAAGCGTATCAATATGGCAGGTTTGACCGATCCCATCGTGGCTGCGGTCAACCTACACGACACCTACAGTTATCTCCGCTATGTTGTGGAAAGCAACAACAAGGGAACTGGCATCTTCACTCTGAGCGAATTTCAGGTTTATCCGGCGATTGTCGATGAAGATGCATCGCAGTACGCCACCACCGCAGGTTTGAAGGACAAGGCTGATGCTTTGTTTGAGAAACTCACTCAAAGTGCCGCCATCGTCGATGCCAACACCGCCACCGACGCAGACATTGCCGACCTGCGTGCTGCCATAGCCGCAGTAAAAGCTCTCTATGCCGACACCACCGAGCTCGCCGCCCTCATCGCAGAGTGCGAAATCCTACTCACCGGAGTGCAGGTTGGCGACGGCATGGGACAGTTGAGCGACGAAGCGCTGGCAACAGCCCTGCGCGCTGCCATAGACGACGCACGCCAGACAGCGTTCACCAATCCTATCTCTGTAGAGGCCGTCAAGGCCGCAACTGCCAATGTCAAAGAAGCCAAGGCAGCCTTCCTTGCCGGACTGAAGAGTTTTGAAACCGGAAAATGGTACTTCATCACCAATCTTGACACCGAGCGCGAAGGCGATACAGGTGCCGAAGACATGTATTGTGGCGGCGCTGCCATTTATTTGAACAGCAACAGCCCCAATGCCTCCATTACCAAATGGGGATTGCTCGACGACAGCCACAATCTTGCTGCCGACAATAATCCCAAGGCTATGTGGCGCTTCGTGCCTGTCGAGGGAACGACTTATTACGCTATCCAAAACCTTTACAACGGCTACTATCTCGGCGACTTTGCCGGCAACAATATCAATTTGCCCGTCAGCGAGCAACCGGTGCCCTACGATGTGGCATATATCGGCAACGCCAAGTTTAATCTCATTCCCAAGACACGCACCAACACCGACAACCTCGCCCTATGGCCCGAGGGTTACGAATCAGACATCGTTTGCCACGCAGCCGATGATGCAGCGGCTTGGACATTTATCGAGATTGACCCCGAGGAGCAGGAGTATATCATACTCTCCGACTTCGCTTTCAACCTCTTGGACATTATGGCAGTGCCGTATGATGTCAAGGATATAGCGGAGTACAACGCCGATGTACAAACCTACGCTGTGCGCAAGATTACTCAAGAGCTCGAGGCTGGAGAAACCGTTACCACCATAGAATTCTACGAGAAGAACGAGTTTAAGGCCGGCGAACCCTGCCTCATCGTGCTCGGCGACACCACAAAGACTACCGATTTTGAAGATTACGACATTGTTATTCCGTTCCCGACCGAGGTCGTAGACCATAACCACAAGTCCGTGAGCAACGGTATCGTCGGCAGCTTGCATTCTGCCCCTGCCGCTTCGGGCACAGCCATTTCCAGCGGAAAGGATTTCTTTGCAGTAGGAACCAATGGTACCACTTTCGGAGCGCAGACCGGTATTATTGATCTCTCTACTTACAGACAGGCATTGGAGGACGAAAAGACGGCTTATACTCTTGTGATCCGTGGTATGGCTCCGCTATTTAAGTACGGCGATGTCAATCGCGACAATGTGGTGGACGCTGCCGACGTAGAAGCTATCTACGCCTATATTATAGATGACGATAAGTCTGGCATCATTAAGGCTGCCGCCGATGTTAATGGCGACGGAGTTGTCAATACTGCCGACGTGGTGCTTGTCTACGC
Source organism: Prevotellaceae bacterium (assembly GCA_022508585.1). Lineage (GTDB taxonomy): Bacteria > Bacteroidota > Bacteroidia > Bacteroidales > Bacteroidaceae > UBA6382. Next base: position 15,961 of record JAFLUU010000016.1, read on the forward strand.
TGCGCTCGCCGGTGGCAATGCCGCCAAAAGTTCTACGTCTAAGAAGTAAGTGTGTAGGATTAAGCACTGAAACGAAGCGTATATCTATCATAACTGATAAATACACTAAACATTCCGGCACTTCAAAGTGAAGTGCCGGAATGTTTAGTGTACCTTTGCTGTCGGATAAAGCACTAAGGGAAAGGTGAACTGGCGATTAAGATCTAAGCTCCGCCCTTGGTGCTTATCCTTTTTATGTTATATTCTTGCCGTTGCGCAGGTGTTTAATCAATAACTCGTCTGATGAATATAACGAGCAATCTGGGAATCTATGTCTTGAATCTTACTAATCGCTTCTTTGGCGTCGATGCCATTGTAAGCAGTGTAGCGTTTACCCTGTAAATCGCTTTCCGTAACTTTGAAGCCGATAGCGTTCAGTGTAGTAAGGAGTTGATGCGTATCATTGTCGCGATTGCCGAGACGAATGGTGTAGCTACCTTGTGCAATGAGCTCTACGTCCATAAACAAACGATTGTCTTTCAATGTCTTGTCGTAATCGAAGGCTATGCAAGCCTCATAATACGGCCACACATCAGCCATCTCTTTAGGAGCAGGTTCGTAAATCTCGTTCCTGATGCGCTCAAATGTGTCTACGTATGCAATCAAGGCAGTCAGTTGCTTGGAGATACTTGTCGCAGGGAAGCCCCAGTCTCTGTTTTTGATGTGCTCCGCCGAGGCAAGGGTCTTCATAGAGTTCTCTAACCACTTCCACCAGCACCACTTGTTCTGGCGTCCACCAAAACGCCATTTGAGGTGCTTGTAGACCTCGTGTGCAGAGTCAACATTGCCCAAATGTATTTGGAAGAAATGCTCGCCGTTGGCGTCATGGTTGAGAATGATGCGCACATTCTCTTCGTCGCCTTTTTTCGCCACGTTTATGTAGATTCCATTCTTGCCGACTTTAGTTTTCGTGCTCCAGATGTTTGTGTCAATGTCAGCGAGCTTGAGCATTTCTTCGGCGAAGTCCGTAAGATTTTGCTCTATGCTTTCCATACCCTCTGTGTTGTCTGCAATATCTTTCTGGTTGACTTCTACAGCTTCGACAATGGCGCTGAATGACTTGATAGCTTCTTTTATGTTCTGCTTGTCCTCTAACGTAGGCGTGGTGAGGTATAGTTCTTTCTTGAATTCATTGACTATACTGAACAGACTCTGCATCAGAGTGTCGTTGTTTCTGGACTCCTGCTCCGCGGATTTGTCAGATTCGTCGAGACTCTCTATTATATTTTTGACCTGACGGGCTATTACTTTGATGTGCTCGCTCTCGGTGTGCATGGTTATGTAAGAGGTCTGGAACTCCAGCGCTACGGCCTCCTCCTTAGTTACCTCGCCGCCCTTTATAGCGTCGTGCAGGCAGTGGAGGAAGTCTTGATAAATCTTGAGCTTTTCTTCGAAGACCTTGGTGTCTTTCTCTTTCTTCGCGTCGTTTTCCGTTTGCCCGCGCAGCAACACCTGTGTGATGATCGCGGTAATGATTACCCCTATGGTGGCCGTGAAAATGTGGAACCACAATTCCGCATGGGTAAACATACGCAGCATCACCGCGATGAAGCAGGAAATCAGTGCTAATATGATAGAAAGAAACAAGTACTTGTTATTGTTGCTCATGCTCGCAATTGTTTTCTGTGGCCTTGTCCGGTTTTACTGCCGCTACGGTAAATGACGCATTGTTTAACACTCTATTCTTCGGCGGCAGGGGAGTCTTGCTCAGGCGTAGTGGTAATGGGAGAAACGTCGCCGGCAGGCTGTGCGGCATCGGCGGACTCTGTCGGTGCAGCCTCATTATCTGCGTTCTCGTTCTCGAAAGTTATCTCCTCCTGCAGCTCCGTGCGTATAACAGGCTTTGTCTCCGGCTCTTCCTCCACATACACCGCCTGCGTGTCGGGCGGCAGGGTCTGAATGCCCGTTATGCTGTCCGTATTGTCGTTGCTGCTGCTGTTTAGCACGCCGGAAGTCGTTACCACGAGGGCAATGCACACGATAGCCAGCACAATCACCGCCACAATAAGGATATATGTCAGCAGATTGCGCTGTTTCTTAGGCTCGGGCTGCTCGTATCGCGGTGGAAATCCTCTTTGTATGTCTTCAATGTTCGTTCCGCCTATGTTGTTCCACGGCGCGCCGGATCGGTTGGCCGTCGTTTCTGCTTCGCTTTGTGTGGTGATTGAACTCTCACTCGTGCCTGTTGTGAGATTTTCTGTAGTGATAATTTCCAGCGCCTCATTGGTCGGCAAACCGCATTGAGGGCAATGTGCGGCGTGGTCAGAGAAGATTTTGCCGCATTCGGGGCATTTTATTAAAGCCATAGTAAGAATTATACAATATTCTACGCAAATATATAATTTTTTATATTAACGAGCCGTAAGTACTGCTTGTTATTCGTTTTATGCTCCGTTTTTTAGCTAATTTTGTATTCTTTGTCAGCAGTTTAGCGCGTTTTGAAATGATGCAGCATCTCTTTGTGGCTATTGAGCTTCGCTATGCGCTGCATGGTGGCGGCAGGCACAATAATCGTCTCGTTCTCCACACCTTTGTAGGCGGCGCTCTTTGGCGAGCGCTGACTGCTTAGGTTTTTAAGTATGTTGGTGGGCGTATCTCGCTTCTTGTGGGTCAGCACGATGTTCTCGCCGAGGGTGCAGTCGCTCTCCTCCTCTCGTCCCTCGAAGCGCAGGCCGCCGTCAATCACATTGTCGTATATATGATTGTCGGTGTTGATAACCTGCGTCTTGCTCTGTGGGTCTTTGGCCACATTGGGTGTGTAACGCGAGTCGATAGAGTAGCTATTGGGCGTGTTGACAATCACATTGCCGTAGAGCTGGAAGTGGCACGCGCCATCGTCGCAGAATATGCCGCGGTTGTCGCATATGCCAGTGTAGTCGTGGATAAAATTGTAGCGCACCTCCACATCATCGTTCTGCGTGTAGATGTATATCGCACCGCTGTCCATCAGACCATGGGTTGTAGTGGCAGCGAAGTAGGGTGCAGAGTAGCAGAGCGTGTTATGCTCCACCACACCCACCTCCTCCATGCGCTTGTCGGCCTTCCACCATGTGCCAACGGCTATGCCGCCGTAGCCAAAGTCCACAAGCCTGTTGTGCGCCACATAGTAGTTTTTGCCAGACACGCGAATACAGTAGTTGTTGTTGCAGGCCAGCCCCATATTGACGAACTCATTGTTGACAACCACCGTGCCCTCGCAGTAGTTGGCAAATAGGCCGCCCCGATAGCAGTCTTGAAAAGTGTTGTTGCTCACGCGCAGGTTGCTACACCCCTGCGCCTGTATCACACTGCTGCGAATGCCTTGAAAATGGCAGTTGTGCAGTGTAATGCTATCGGCATAAGAGTTATTGATATACACGAGATAGTCAGCCGTAGTATCCTTGTTGCCCTGCACGCTGACGCCGCTTAGCGTAAAGCTCCCCAAGGTGCAACCATTGATGCTCAGCAGGCGGCAGGCCTCGCCCCTGCTGTTGCGGTCGCTCTCAAGGCGATAGCGCGGCATGACGCCTGAGTCGTTTTTGCGCAAGCTGTAGCCGTAGTCGAGGTTCACGTTGTGGCATTTGTAAGAGTCGTTGTAGCTTAGGTCGCCGGCTGTGAAGTAGACCCACCCTTCGCTGATGCGCTCCACCTTGTATGTGATAGATTTGAACCACTGCGTGATAGTGATGCGCATCTCTTCGAGCTCATTGTCGATAGCTGGAGGTGTGTCAGTGAGATGCAGGCGGCAAAGTTTTTTGTTCTCATCCGTTATCTCAATGAGGCGATCTGTTTGCTGCAGCGGCGAGGGTAGGGAGGTATCGCGCAGCGCAGTGTCGTAGGGGGCGAGGAGTGTTTCGTTGCCGTGTATGTTTATAACTACGCTGTCCCACTGATGATTACTTAGCTCTATCTGGCGATTACGGAAATAGAACGTCCCTTTAGCTATTTCCACATTAACAATGTCGGCTCCACCTTTCACTGCAGCCTCGATGTTTTTAACAAGAGCGTCAAATTCATATTGACTATTCACATATATAGTCTCTGCGCTGACAGTATCGAGTGCAAATGCAATGGCTGCGAATATCAAAAGCATCGTGTTTTTCATTTGCTGTGTGATTTTTGTATAAAAACAAAATAAAAACAATTGTAACATCTACAAAAATAAAGATAAAACTTTGAACCATTAGTGTATTTTGTGTAAAAACACCATTATACCATTACAACCTGTATTGTATCTGCGCCCACAAGATGTCGTTGTGGCTTAATATGTTTGAGTTTAATGAAAGTATTTTTGGCAGTAATAAATATTTTTCGTACTTTCGTGATTGATTTTCCTTTTTTCCCTATCATGCTCTGGTTACCCACCACAAAGAAAGAAGTGGAGCAGCGCGGCTGGCAGCAGTTAGACGTTATCCTTTTTAGCGGCGACGCTTACGTCGATCATCCCGCCTTTGGCGCGGCGGTGATAGGCCGCATTCTGGAGAGCATAGGCCTACGCGTGGCCATAGTGCCGCAGCCTGACTGGCATGGCGACTACCGCGATTTCCGAAAGCTCGGTCGCCCACGTCTGTTCTTCGGCGTTGCTCCGGGAGCAATGGACTCTATGGTCAATAAATACACCGCCGCCCGCCGGCTTCGTTACGAAGACGCATATAGTCCCGATGGCCGCCACGACCAGCGCCCCGAATATCCTACTATTGTCTATACGCGCATACTGAAGCAGCTCTGGCCCGATGCGCCCGTCGTCCTCGGCGGCATAGAAGCCTCCCTTCGCCGACTCACTCACTACGATTACTGGCAGGAGCAGCTCAAACCCTCCATTCTCGTAGACTCCGGCGCAGATATAATCACTTACGGCATGGGCGAACAGCCCACCATTGCCCTTTGCCGCCTCATGGAAGACAAATTGCTCCACGGGCGCGAGGAAGCAGTCGTAAGCGCCGCCGACCTGCACCGCCTTCTCGACAAGTACCCCGTTCGCCAGACCGTAAGGATACACCGCAACGCGCCCATTGGCGACGACCGCACACTGACGCTCCACTCCCACGCCGATTGTCTGCACGACCGCCGCAAGTATGCCGAGAATTTCCGACACATAGAGGAGCAGTCCAACTCGCTCCAGCCCGGGCGCATAGTGCAGCAGCAGGGAGATGAAGCGTATGCCGTCGTCGAGCCGCCGTTCCCCCCCATGACCACATCGGAGATAGACCGCTCCTTCGATTTGCCCTACACGCGCCTGCCGCACCCCAAGTATCGCGGCAAGCGAATCCCCGCCTACGATATGATACGCCACTCGGTCAACATTCATCGCGGCTGTTTCGGAGGTTGCGCCTTTTGCACTATCTCCGCTCACCAGGGCAAGTTTATTATGAGCCGCTCTAAGGAAAGCATACTGCGTGAAGTAAGACAGATTACGCAAATGGCCGACTTCAAAGGCTACCTCAGCGACCTTGGAGGCCCCTCCGCCAATATGTATATGATGGGCGGAAGAGATAAGAACCGCTGCCTCGTCTGCAAACGCCCCTCTTGCATACACCCGGGCGTCTGCCCTAACCTCAACACCGACCACCGCCCGCTGCTCGACCTCTATCGCGCAGTAGACGCCGTGCCCGGCATAAAGAAAAGCTTCATCGGCAGCGGAGTGCGCTATGACCTTATCTTAGACCGCGCCAATCCTGCACGGCAAGCCGACGCAACCGCAGCTAAATACGCCGAAGAACTCATTACGCGCCATGTCTCCGGACGCCTCAAAGTCGCTCCCGAGCACACCGAGGACCATGTCCTGCGCCTCATGCGCAAACCCACCTTCGACCTCTACTACAAGTTTAAGGAACTCTTCGACCGCGTATGCCGTCGCCACCAGTTGCCTTATCAGATAGTCCCTTATTTCATTTCCTCCCACCCGGGCTGTACGGAGCAAGACATGGCGGCACTCTCGCGCAAGACCCGCGCCCTCGGTCTGCATCTGGAGCAAGTGCAGGACTTCACGCCCACACCGATGACTGTCAGCACCACAGCGTGGGCTTCCGGTCTGCACCCTTACACCCTCGAGTCCGTATTCTCAGCCCGCACTCCCGAGCAGAAACAGCGCCAGCGCAGCTATTTCTTCGACGCACCGCCGGCTAAACCTCATAACCGCAACACCCAACGTACTCAGCGCAAGGCCAAGCCTCGACAGAAAAAACGCTAAACCTCGCAAAACAGCATCTTACCCCCTCAAAGTTTGTAGAAAAGGCCTCGACGCGCGATTTTTGGGCCTCGAAATCCGTAGAAATGTCGTGAAAAATGAAAAAATCTTATATGAATTTCTAAAAAACCTTATAAGAATTTCTGGGAATTTATATAAGAATTTTTGAA
>JAFLUU010000160.1 GCA_022508585.1 Prevotellaceae bacterium
CTTTCTGAGTTTTGGGCTCTACAGCGATACCAATCACGGGATCGGGGAAGTCCATAGACTCCAGGACAATCGGAGCGTTTTCATCGCAGAGGGTATCACCGGTACGGACATCTTTAAGACCGATTACAGCACCGATATCACCGGCAGCGATCTCCTCAACAGGCAACTGCTCGTGAGAGTTCATCTGGAACATACGGGAAAGCCTCTCCTTCTTACCAGATCTTGAGTTGTAGATATAAGAACCAGCGGTAATCTTGCCGGAATATACGCGAATGAAGGTTAGACGACCAACATACGGATCGGTTGCAATCTTGAACGCGAGAGCAGAAGTGTGCTCGCTTTCCTCAGGCTTGCGGTCTTCCTCTGCGCCAGTGGACGGATTAGTACCAGCCACATTGGGAGTATCCAGCGGAGAGGGAAGGAATGCGCAAACATAGTCAAGCAAGGTCTGAACACCCTTATTCTTGAACGAAGAACCGCAGCACATGGGAGTTATCTGCATTGCGAGCGTACCTTTGCGGATAGCAGCAATCACTTCCTCCTCGGTAATCTGCGAGGGATCGTCAAAGAACTTCTCCATCAAGGTATCGTCGTACTCTGCAGCAGCCTCAAGCAACTTTGCACGGTACTCCTCTGCGAGATCAGCGAGGTCAGCGGGGATTTCCTCAACGCTATAGTCTGCGCCCATTGTCTCGTCGTGCCAAAGGATAGCCTTCATTTTGATAAGGTCGATAACACCTTTGAAGCTCTCCTCTGCACCGATAGGAATATTGATAGCAACCGCATTAGCGCCGAGCACATCTTTCATCTGAGTGAGCACCTCAAAGAAATCTGCGCCCGAACGGTCCATCTTGTTTACATAACCGATACGGGGAACATTGTACTTGTCGGCTTGACGCCACACAGTCTCACTCTGAGGCTCAACACCGCCAACTGCGCAGTAGGTAGCTACAGCGCCGTCCAAAACACGGAGAGAACGCTCTACCTCAGCGGTAAAGTCCACGTGTCCCGGGGTGTCTATGAGGTTAATCTTGTACTGTTTGTCGCCCCATTTCCAGTAAGTGGTGGTAGCAGCAGAGGTAATAGTGATACCACGCTCCTGCTCCTGCTCCATCCAGTCCATTGTGGCGGCGCCATCGTGCACCTCACCAATCTTGTGAGTCTTACCGGTGTAGAAAAGTATGCGCTCCGATGTCGTAGTTTTACCGGCATCGATATGAGCCATAATTCCGATATTGCGTGTCAGATGCAAATCTGTCTGTGCCATATGTAAGCTCTATTTAATTTTAGAATCTAAAGTGAGCAAATGCACGGTTAGCCTCGGCCATACGATGGAGGTCCTCCTTACGCTTGTAAGCGCCGCCCTGCTCGTTATAAGCGTCCATGATTTCAGCAGCCAGCTTCTCCGACATGCTCTTACCGCTACGCTTGCGGGCGAAATTGATGATATTCTTCATCGAGATGGACTCCTTTCTGTCGGGGCGAATCTCCATAGGCACCTGGAAAGTGGCACCACCGATACGACGACTCTTAACCTCCACCTGGGGAGTAACCTTACCAAGGGCTTCCTTCCAGATATCCAACGCACTCTTCTCCTCGCTCTGCATCTTAGTCTTCACGATGTCCAGAGCCTTGTAGAAAATTTCGTAAGACAAGTTCTTCTTGCCATCATACATCAGATGATTGACAAACTTCGTAACCTTCTGATCATTAAACACCGAATCAGGAAGGATAACTCTCTTCTTTGGTTTTGCTTTTCTCATTTTTATTTCTAAGTTACTCGGTTGCGGTTGTGCTTTTCGTGTCTTCAAGCCCCCTCTGGCGCTTTACTCAACCTTTTTGCTTGCCCTTAACCTTAGATTTATTTACTTCTTTGCTGCCTTGGGACGCTTGGCACCATACTTGGAGCGACGCTGAGTACGATCAGCTACGCCGGCGGTGTCAAGAGTACCGCGAACAATGTGATAACGTACACCCGGAAGGTCCTTCACACGACCACCTCTTACCATAACGATAGAGTGCTCCTGCAAGTTATGACCTTCACCCGGGATATAGGAGTTAACCTCCTTGGAATTAGTCAAACGCACACGCGCAACCTTGCGCATGGCAGAGTTAGGCTTCTTAGGCGTAGTGGTATAGACACGAACACATACTCCACGACGCTGCGGACATGAGTCCAGCGCGGGAGACTTGCTCTTGTCCTCCAGCTTTGCCCTGCCTTTCCTTACTAACTGTTGAATAGTTGGCATTTTGATTTTGTTTTTAGTTATTTATATTGTTTTATTTAGTGTCTATATAACATGGCACATTATGCCTTCCGATGCAATAAGGCCATTTTGAGCGGCAAAATTACACATTTTTTGCAAAATAACCGACCCTTTCAGTAATAAATTTCATTTTTCACCCTCAAAACCGGTCTTGGCAGTCTATTTTTTACGATTTTTTAACAGTTAACGCGGACTTTCAGCCACGATTCACCATTACACATAAACAAAACCGGCTAATTTCCTCATCTTACATCAACCCCATTTGAGCCATTCGGCTATATAATATAATTAATGTACGCGCGCGAGGAGCAAAACACGCCTCCCAAGGGAGTTAATCCTTGGGAGGCGTCTACAAACAAGGCCTATCCTGCAGGCTAAGCCTCACCGTGAGGGCCGGGGAACGTGCCTCCCTGACGAGGATCGTGCAAGTTAATCTGGCCGTTAACCTTCTCATACTTAGCAATATTGTCGGTCAAGGCATACATGAGGCGCTTGGCATGTTCGGGAGCCATTACCACACGCGATTTAACCTTCGGGCTACCTCCATTGGGCAGCATACGGATAAAATCCAAGATAAACTCCGCGGAAGAATGCGTAATCACCGCAAAGTTAGAGTACACGCCGTCCTCCACTTCAGTCGGGACATTGATTTTCACCTGATTTTGATTGTCATTTGTTGGCATAATATTATGTATTTCGGTTAATTTATGTGCAAAGATACTTAAATTTTATCACAACGTCCATCTTCTTACCACATAACTAACAGCAAACAATATCTACAAGCCTCTGCATCATATTTTTGGTACTCCACACGCGCAGAAATGTCGTGCTTGCAGCACAATCCCTCCACCACACAGACAGAAAAGGGCTCCAGACTTGCAGAAATGTCGTGCGCATCTGATTTTTGAGCCTCCGCGTTTGTT
>JAFLUU010000161.1 GCA_022508585.1 Prevotellaceae bacterium
GGCACACTCCTTCTATTTCGGGAGCGACGCCTACAAGAAACTGACCGTCACTCCCGGTAAGGACACCAACAAGCTCTTTATGGTAATCCCCGGAGCGAGCCACACTGACCTCTACGACCAAAAAGACATCATTCCCTTCGATGCCATCCAGAAATTCTTCACTGAATATCTGAAATAAACCAACCAAACCAACGCGAATCAGCGTCCAGGATCTTGATTGTGACTTCGCCTAACTTAATCAGAGCATCGGCTACATCTGGAATTACTAGTTCGGCATTGGGCGTTGTGAGGTTTCTATCAAGAAATTTGTTGAACTCCCTTTCGGCTAACTCGAAGTAGTCGGGAGTAAAGTCCCACATATTCATCGATACCGTAGTTTTCGGGTCAAGTTTCTGTTCTTCGCCTTTCTCGTCGGTGAAGACGATTTCGTGGTCGGGATTGTAGGCGATGGATTTACGCTCCACGACGGAAGTGAGTAGTCCGTCGGTGTTTTCGCATACGCCGCGCGACACACCGCCGTTTTCAGTCATGGTGTTGCCTACACGGAAGCTTACCATAGCATAGTCACCCTTGCGGTCGCGAGGGCGCATCTGTTCGTTTTCGATAATCCCTACGAATGCTATATGGATGCGTAGTTTGTTTTTTGTAAAGCAGGCCAATTATCTCTGTAATGCGGATTTGGGTCGTTTATCGAGTTTTTGTGTGGCGGCTTTTCTGATTTCTTTGTATGGGTGCGCCCGAAATAGGGGAATATTACGCCTTATAATATATTGTACGCGCGAGAAACGGGCAGATCTAAGCGTATGTAGATTGCTATATGATAAACTAAAACGAAGGAAATTCCTAATTTTTACCTAAACGCAGAAAACCGATGTGACCGAAAATGCGCGGAAATAGCAAACTCACAGCATAATGGCAGCATACAACTGCACGAAAAATACAAAAAATCGCTCAAAAACGACCTATATCTGATAAATGTTAATTTAACACTGTCTGTGTGCGCTGCCATACAAATAAAAAAGCAGACTTTAGTTTTAAGTTTTGAAATCAATAAACAAAAGAATAACAGATAGATATATTTAAAATATTTTTCGATTTTGTTTTGTAGATTCAAAAACTATTTATAATTTTGCTCCATATCAAACACTGGAAGGTGTGAATTAAACTTGATTATTTAATTATTAAAAAACAATAATGAGGAAAAATTTAAAAATCTCGGGAATCTTGCCCGAAAATGTGAGGGAGCTTCGCCGAAAGGAGAATGAAATCCCGCAGAATGCCACAGAAGGGGTGGCGAGTGTTGAATCGAGAGCAGAGCAGATGATTGCTACATGTACTCCGCCGCCGGCGTTTATGGTAGATGGGGCGGCGACTAACGAGACGCGGGACATGGCCGGTGCTATGGATGCGGCGGTGCAGGCTCATAGTGCTACGGCAGGGGAGGCTGCTGACGCAGAGGGGCAGGCTCGGGACGCTAATAAATCGATGTCTAATATGGTGGACTGCCGTATGGGGAAGACGGGGCAGACTGAGGGCGCTATGTGGCGGTCTCCGAGCGCTGAAATGGGCGGAGAAACGGCGCAAACGGAAAAAACAGGGCGAAATTCGCCATTTTTTTCAGCTCTTAGTTGCACTGACGATGTGTTGTCGTCGTCTGACGAGTTTACTCCTGTGTTGGACGAGAAGACATTCTGTGAGCTGCCGAACACTTTTAAGCGATTGCCTCGTTTGTATGGACACCAAGAGAGGGAAACGGAGACGATGCTGGTCTTGGGGCAAATTGCTACGGTGAGTGCGGTGTTGCCTACGGTGTACGCGGTCGATGACGGCAAGAATTATTTTCCTAACATCTCGCTAATGGTGGCTGCTCCGCCTGCCAGCGGAAAAGGGGCGCTGGCTAATTGCTGGTTGTTGGTAAAGAATATCGATAAGCTGATCAGAGACAAGTATGCCGAGACTATGAAGGTGGACGGGCAGAAGACGATGAAGGTTTTGCGCTTTCCGGGCAACTCGTCTAATGCGTCATTTGTTGATTTGCTCAAAGCTAACGATGGCAGAGGGTTGGTTTTTGAAACTGAGGCGAAGGCTATTATCAATATGTTGCAAAATTCGGAATATGGTCTTAGTGCCGGTACCGTTCTCTTGATATGCGAGCACGAGACTATCATGCTTGCGCGCAAGAAGAATAATGAATATATACGCATCGACCAGCCTATGCTGAGCTTTATGCTCAGTGGCGTGGAGAGCGATGTTTTGGACTTGTTCGGCAGGGACGGCATGGGGAGCGGCTTGGTGAGCCGTATGTTGTTCTACTTTCTGAGGCATCAAAAGAGGGTGTATCGAATTGTGTACGACGATGAGGAGGATCAGCCGAGCGCCGAGGAGCAACTACGGGACGAGATGGAGACGATTTACAAGCTGTACACTGCCTTGCAAGAGCGCGACGGCAGGGGGCTGAAGATGATTTTTACAAAACGCCAGATGTCGGAGTTCACTCAATGGATAGCTCCGATTTATGAAGACGGAAGTCTGACGCGCGATTTGGGTGAGGATTTCGATTCGACCATTCTTAGATTCAGGGTGCATGTGAAACGGATTGCTATGGTGCTGCAATTGGTCGGTATGGCGGAGCGTGGAGACTTGGCAACGCTGAAGGCGGCGGACAAGTTGGAGGTCGAGGACAGGGTTTTCGGGACAGCTATGGAGATTGGCAGTTTGCTGTTCGCTCATGCGCAGTATTTGTTTGCGGTTAACACTGATTTTCAGTTAAAGATGCTGCGCAAGAAGGAGCGCGGCCACAAGGAGCAGTTGGTGTCGCAGATTAAAATGAATAAGTGGGATAGATTGTGCTGGTTCTTACTCAATGAGCACGACAATGTCTTCACCCGAAAGGATTTTAATAAGGCTGCCAAGAGAGCTGCCTACTCTGATATCGATTCGTTGTGGCGTCGTAATTTGAACTTCGGCAAGATTAAACAGATGACACCCGACTATTACAGCATAGCCGATCCTGTAGGAAATATCTGAAAGGGGGTAGAGGCGTCGCCGTGGGCGTCGCGAGCTGCCATAGTAGGTGTGAAGCGCAGCCCTGAGGGCTGTTTATATCGGCAGGCGACTCCCGCCTGCCACTTTAACATTGATGCTGCCTGCACCGCCCAAGG
>JAFLUU010000162.1 GCA_022508585.1 Prevotellaceae bacterium
TAAGATTTTTTCATTCTTCACGACATTTCTACGAATTTCGAGGCTCAAAAATCGTGCGCGCACGACATTTGCATGAATTTTGAGGGGGATAGGTAATTTTTTTAGGGGATAAGGTGCGGAGAAGTGCACAAAAAACCCTGCGTGTATGTCTTTACGCGCAGGGTTATGGAGAATGGATAGTATTTCAAGGATGCTTAGAACATCTTTTCGGGGTATTGTCCCTCTTCGGCGAGTTTGGCGAACTTCTCAACCACGCCCGGACGGTCTTCGGGATAGGTTACGCCAAACCACTTCGAGGTGGTGTCGAGCACCTCGCAGGTTGCCTGCCCTGTCTTGATGAGGTGGTCGATCATCAGCGGGATAAAGAACTCGCTCTTGAGGTTTTCCTGATTTTTCGGGTCGCTGAGGAAGGTCTTGAAGTACTCTTCGCTATGGGCGAAGTAGTCGGGAGTGAAGCCCCAGAAGTTCATGCTCACGGGAGTGGTGTCCGGGATGCTGACCCATTGGCCGTCCTCATCGAGATACTGCACTACTCCGTCGCGACGCTCTACCTTTGTGCGCTCTACCACGGAGGTAAGCAAGTGAGTCTGCTCATCATTCTCGCAGATGCCGCGACTCACTGTGCCGCTGTCGCTCAATGTGTTGTTTACGCGGAAACCTACCATGGCATACTTGCCCTTGCTGCCCTCGGGGAGCTCGCTGAGGAACTTGCCCATTACCATGAAGGCGTCTCTGTCGTAGAAGTCGTCGCAGTTGAGCACTGCAAAAGGCTCCTTGATGATGTCCTTGCCCATCAGAACGGCATGGTTGGTGCCCCAGGGCTTCTCGCGTCCGGCAGGCACACTAAAACCTTCGGGCAGAGCGTCCAGACTCTGGAAACAAAGCTCACAGGGTACATGACCCTCGTATTTTGCCAAGACTTGGGCGCGGAACTGCTCCTCGAAGTCCTTGCGAATTACCCAGACGATTTTGCCGAATCCGGCTTTGATGGCATCGTAGATGGAATAGTCCATGATTGTCTCGCCGTGGGGGCCGAGTGTGTCAAGTTGCTTGAGGCCTCCGTAGCGGCTGCCCATGCCTGCGGCAAGCAGGAAGAGTGTTGGTTTCATAGTAGTTAAGTATTAGTGATTTATGATCGATTATTTACAAGATTGGAGCAAAGATAATCTTTTTTCGGTGATTGTTACGAAAAAGATGAACAAATTATATAAAATTTTAGTCGAGTTTCACCGGCCAGCGGTAGAGATTGCAGCCGATGAAGTTGCCGACAATAGATGTGAGCCACACTATGAGCGAATTAAAATCGAAGTTCGCCACGCCCATGCTGTAATAAAATCCGTCGGCGATGCAGTGCACAAATCCGGCGAAGATGAACAGCGGAATACCGAAAAGCAACGGCAAATAACGCCCCTCGCGGGCAAACTGCACGGCGGCAGTAACGATGAAACCGCAGAGCACGCTTAAGGACAGAGCGTCAAGCACTCCGAGGGCGTTGCGTTTGCTCACCATTGCCTCGGCGGCTTCGCGCACTTCGGGCAGCGTGGTGTAGACGATGAGGGCTGTCAGCGCGCAGCCCACGATATTGCCCGGCAGCACGATGCACAACGCCTCCTTCATGTCGCGCCAACTGCCCACAAAGCCCGACACTCCGGTAAAGAGCTTGAAGCGATAGTGGATTATGGTGAGCAATCCGAAGCAGAAGAGGAATGGTCCTAAATAGCCGCCCACCTTCAGGTTGACGATGCAGCCGATAGAGATGCAAACGCCGGCCAGAATGGACGAATAAATCATCTTAAGCATAAGCGAGGGGGATATTTGGTGCGTTGCGGCGGACTAAAGCAGGTTTATGCCCTGCTCGCGGCAGGCTGCACGCATCTGTTCGGGCCAAATCGAGGCTTGTATCTCGCCGATGTGCGCCTTTTGCAGATAGAGCATACACAATCGCGACTGACCGATGCCGCCGCCGATGCTTAAGGGCAGCTGATCGCTCAGCAAGCGGCGGTGGAAGTACAGTTCCTTGCGTTCTTCCTTCCCGCTGTCGGCGAGTTGGCGCAGCAAGGCCTCCTTATCCACACGAATGCCCATCGAAGAGATTTCTATTGCGCGGTTGAGCACATTGTTCCATATCATTATGTCGCCGTTTAAGCCCGGCAGACCCAAAGAGGAGACCGTAGAGTAATCGTCGTAGTCGGGTGCGCGCCCGTCGTGCGGCTTTCCGTCGCCCAAGACGCCGCCGATGCCTATGATGAAGACTGCTCCTTTCTGTCGCGTGATTTCATTCTCGCGTTCCTTCGGCGTTAGGTTCGGATACATCTTGCGAAGCTCCTCCGCGTGAATGAAAAATATCTCTTCCGGCAAGAATGGTTTAATCTGCGGGTACGCTTCGCACACCATGAACTCCGTTCTGAGCATTGCCGCATATATATCGCGCACGATAGTCTTCAAAAAGTCGATAGTGCGCTGCTCGGCGGTAATTACGCGCTCCCAATCCCACTGGTCTACATACAAAGAATGCAGATTATCGAGGGTTTCGTCGGCGCGGATAGCGTTCATGTCGGTATAGATGCCGTATCCGGGCTGAATGTCGTACTCGGCGAGCGTCAGGCGCTTCCATTTGGCAAGGGAGTGCACCACTTCGGCCTCTTGGTCGCCCAAATCCTTAATCGGGAAGGTTACAGGGCGCTCCGTGCCGTTCAAATCGTCGTTGATGCCCGTGCCACGCAACACAAACAAGGGCCCCGTAACACGGCGGAGCCTCAATCCGGTGGCCAAGTTCTGCTGGAAGAACTCTTTAATCTTCTTTATGCCCTGCTCCGTCTCCTGCGGATTCAAGAGAGGCTTGTAATTGTCTATTTTGTAGAGGTTGCTCATCGTTTTAATCTGTTTTTAATATGTTTCCGTCAGTTTTTTGAGACAAATAGTCGTGAATGGGCTACAAATGTACGGAAAAACCGCAAGTAAACAAGCATTTCGTCATGTTTTCTTGCGGTTTTCTTGAAATTTGCACGATTTCC
>JAFLUU010000163.1 GCA_022508585.1 Prevotellaceae bacterium
TATGACCTCCAGATTATGAGTCTGTTGCTCTAACCAACTGAGCTACAAGTCCAAGTGGTGCGAAAAGTCATGCGGAGCGGCGTTTTGAGGCACAAGGTATTTAGAAATACCGAGGCGAATGGTCGCAAGTGCCGCCTTTGCGGTGCAAAAGTACACAAAAAATTTTATTTTGATGTGATTAGAGCAAAAAATTGTGCAGGAATTATTATCTTTGCCCCAAGAATTTGAGAAATATGCTCTCAAAAACAAAGAATAAACTCTTAAAAACAGAGAATAAGCTCTCAAAAACAGAGGATATGCTCTTAAAGACAGAGAATAAGTTCTCAAAAATAGAGAAATGTGCTCTCAAAATAGAAATGGAGTCATTCAAAAAATAGAGAATAGAGTCAATACATTAAGCAAAACCATAATTACAATTAACACTATGAAGAAGTTATTTTGCACAATGGCATTAGGCGCTATGATTGCGCTGCCGGCAATGTCGTTCAGACCCCCGACGATGGGTTGGAGCTCGTGGAACACATTTGCTCTCAACATCAATGAAGATGTAATCCTCGGCCAGGCTGAGGCTATGGTCAAGACCGGCTTGGCAAAGGCCGGCTACAAGTACATTAACATAGATGATGGCTACTTTCTTCCCCATAACAAGGAGACAAAGGAGCTCGGAGTGAGAGAAGACCGCTTCCCCCACGGAATGCGCTATGTGGCTGACGAGATTCACAAGCTCGGTCTGAAAGCAGGCATCTACTCCGACGCCGGCGCTAACGCTTGCGGCGGTTCAAAGGACATCGGTTATTATGGTTATGAGGTCGAGGACAATATCCTCTTCTTCGACACTTGGGATTATGACTTCGTAAAGGTAGACTATTGCGGTGGTGCGCAGCTGAAGCTCGACGAGCAGGAGCAGTACACCAAGATTATCAAGGCTATTCGCGACAATGTTAAGAAAAAAGATGTAGTGTTCAACATTTGCCGCTGGGCTTATCCGGGTACTTGGGTGAGCGATTGGGCAGACTCCTGGCGCACCACCGGCGACATCTATTGCGCTTGGGCGTCTGTGCGCTCCATTATTAAGGAGAACCTCTATCTGTCGGCATACACTCACGACGGGCACTACAACGACATGGATATGCTCGAGATTGGCCGCACCCTTGAGCCGAATGAGGAAATTACCCACATGGCAGTCTGGTGCATCTTGAGCAGTCCGCTTCTTATCGGCTGCGACATGAGCCAAATCCCCGAGTTCTCCCTCAATCTGATGAAGAACACCGAGCTTATCGCTATCAATCAAGACAAACTGGGCATCGGAGCCCCTGTGGTGCAGCGTAATGGCGAGGTCTACACCTTTGCAAAAGACCTCAAGAAAGTTCGTGGCAAGGAAAGAGCAGTCTGTGTAACCAATCTGAGCGATGAAACCCAAACAATCGACCTCAGTATCGCAAACTTAGGTTATGATGGCGCTATCAATGTGCGCGACATCGTGAACCACAAGACATTTGCCACCAATGTGCAGGGCTCATTCAAGGTAACGATTCCCGCTCACGGCTCGCAGGTGTTCGTAACCACCGGCGCACAGCGCAACGAGCCGACCCACTATGAGGCAGAAGCGTCGTGGATGAAGTCTTATCAGGAAATTCATAACAAGAAGACCGCCACCTACAGTGCTCTTGAGGGCGCATCGGGCGGAACAGTCGTTACCAACCTCGGAAATGACACCGACAATTATATGGAGTGGGCACAAGTTTACTCTAAGAAAGGCGGCGACTATGAGTTGACCATCAAGTATGTCAGCGGCGAGCCTCGCAGCCTCGCTTTGAGCGTCAACGGAGAAAGCCAGCCCGAGCTTAGCGGCCTCAACGGCGGCGGCTGGGACAAGGTTGCCTCCAAGACTGTGCGTATCAAGCTGCGCAAAGGCATGAACACCATTCGCCTCGGACAGCAGAGCACTTGGGCTCCCAATATCGACTGCATCGAATTGGCAGCAATCTAAGAAAACAATGGGAATCATTCTCCCGTCTGCATATCTCGCCCCCGTGAGCTACTACGCATTGCTGCTGGCTCACGGGGGCGAGCTGCATATAGAGCAGTGGGAGCACTATGTGAAGCAGACTGTGCGCAACCGCGCTGTGATTGCCACCGAAGCGGGGCGAATGAGCCTTACCATTCCGGTGGAGCACAACGGCGGACGCAAGACAGCCATGCGCGATGTGCGAATAAGCGAGCATGGCAACTGGCAGCACCTCCATTGGCAGGCTTTGCGCGCCGCCTATGAGGGAAGTCCTTATTTTGAGTTTTACTGCGACGACCTTGCGGTTTTTTATCACGACAAGCCCTCGAAATATCTCCTCGATTTTTCACTGAAGCTGCAACAGACGGTATGTAATCTCATCAGTCTGCCGTGGCAGCCGCAGCTGACTGACGCCTACTGGCACGAGGGCGATTTTATTGATTTGCGCAACGCTTTTAATGCCCCTGCGGCCGGAGGGAAACCCTATTGGCAGGTTTTCCAAAGCCGCCACGGCTTCCTGTCCGACCTCAGCATCGTCGATTTGCTCTTCAACATGGGGCCCGAAGCCTTACTTGTCTTGCACGACTATCCTAAGGATAGTTTCTTGGCCAAGTCCGGTTGCTAAAATAAATATGCTTGTCGAGCGTAGAATTGTGTAAACGCATACAGACAAACAAAGGGTTGCGACAATTACGTCGCACCCCTTTGTTCAATCCTCATCTTGCTATTGTGCAGCCTGTGTGTCTGTTCCCGATGTGGGAGTATTCACGTTCACAACCGCCTGCCTGTGTTCTTGTTAGCTTTTCGGACTTTTACTTTTATGGTTGTCATGATGCACAACATCGTGCTCATTGCACATAATGTCGTCAAAACAGCATCTTATCCCCTCGAAGTTCGCAGAAATGTCGTGCGCATCTGATTTTTGAGCCTCCG
>JAFLUU010000164.1 GCA_022508585.1 Prevotellaceae bacterium
CGGAGGCCTTTTGTATGAATTTCAACGAGAGTAGGTAAGCGGAGGAGAGGGTAAGGTGCGCGGAGGTGGAGGTATAGTATAGGTTTGAGGGGGCGAAAGAATGAAATAGAGACATTTTGAAAATTTTTGGTACGGAATGCGTGTCGTATCGGAGGAATTGCGTACTTTTGCAGCAACTTTACTGGCCTTACGGCTGGCAGCTGGTTAACATTGTAAAGGTTTTTATGACAACGCAACACGCATCTACATTGGTTTGGCTGCATTTGGCACTGGCTTCTCGGCTTTTTGGATTGGCAGGCGGTGTTTTGACTGCGCATCGCGACGCTTCTACCCCCCCCCTATAAGTTTGTAAATCACAAAGATAGGCTTGCAGATAGGTTTCTGCGAGTTAGGTTGTTGTGTTCACGCTCTTGCTTAAAGGTGCGAGCTTTGTTTGTGTTGGTTTGATTGGAATATACATTTAATTTAATATACAAAATTATGAAAAGATGTACTCTTAAAACTCTTTTGGCAGGGCTTTGTTTCGCTCTGCTCGCACCTGTGTCTGCACTGGCCGATGTTGAAATCAACGAGACGAATTTTCCTGACGAGAATTTCCGCAATTATTTATTAGGTCAGCCTTTTGGCATAGATGGGGTAATTAGTGATAACGAGATTGAAGAGATTGATGTGTTAGACCCTGGGGATATGGATATTTGTAGCTTGGAGGGAATACAATATTTCTCTGCATTAAGAGAGTTGTATTGCTATTATAATAAACTAACAAGCTTAGATGTGTCCAAGAATACGGCTTTAATTGCTTTGGAGTGCCAAAACAATATGATAACGTCTTTAGATTTATCAAGTAATACGAGTTTAACATACTTGTATTGTGGCAACAATCCTTTGGAAACACTGAATGTTACACGATGCACATCGTTGGCTAACTTAAACTGCCTATATGCACAATTATCGACGTTAGATATTTCAAGTAATAGGGCATTGCAGATATTGATGTGCCAGGGCAATAGGCTGACGTCTTTAGATTTGTCAAATTATACAGAGTTGACCTCATTGAACTGCAGCGATAATAGGTTAATGACATTAAATCTGACTAATTGCAGCGCATTATCGGAGCTTAATTGTAGTAATAATATGTTGACGTCATTAAACGTGTCTAATTGTGTGGAGTTAAGTTCTTGGTATTGCTTTCGCAATCAGATGAAAGGGACTGGTATGGATAGATTTATTGAGACTCTGCCTTATGCTGACGATAGTAGACTTTATATAATTCACAATGTTGACGAAGGTAACGTTTGTACAAAAAGCCAAGTGGCTGCGATGAATAGGAAGGGGTGGATACCATGTTATTTCTACGATATGAGTTGGGAAGAGTACGAGGGAAGTGATGACCTTGACGGCATAAATGATGTCGAAACGGAGTTTGGCGCTGGCGTCGACGCGAATACTGTGGCGTATGACATCAATGGTCGCAGAGTAGAGGGTTGGCAGAACACCACGGGCATTTATATCATCAATGGCAAGAAGGTTGTGATTAAATAAATAGTTAAGACTTAACCCTCCGCCGACAATCGGCGGAGGGTTATTCTGTTCTCAAAACGAAGTATCAATTTATCTCTGGTTTAAGTTTGCAGCTAACTGCATAAGATGCACTGCAACGAGGGCGGCAGTCTCCGTTCGCAGGCGAGAGTCGCCAAGCGAAACGGGAGTGTAGCCTTGCGATATGGCGAGGCGCACTTCGTCTACCGAGAAGTCGCCCTCGGGTCCGACGAGTACGGTTATCGCTGACGGTTGCGCACTGTCAGATGCCGCAATAGGTTGTATCGCGTCTAAAAGGAAAGGCTTAGCATCGTTACGATGCTTTTGTGTGCAAAGTTCGGAGTGAGAGCAATCCTTAGGATTGTAGCAATGAGCAATGAATCTCTGGCCATCTGATGCCGCGATATAGTCTTTAAAACTCACTATGTCGTTAATCTGAGGCTTGTAGAACTTATGACTCTGCTTCATGGCGGCAATGGCTATCTTGTCGAGACGCTCGGTCTTGACCACACGACGCTCGGAGAACTGGCAGTCGAGAAAGGTGATACTGTCTACACCTATCTCAGTCGCTTTCTCTACAAACCACTCCATGCGGTCTATATTCTTAGTGGGAGCAACAGCTATATGAACGCGCCGGCGCCAGAGTGACGGCATCTTCTCTACCTTATTTATAATATAGCGGCAGGTGCGCTTGGCGGCCTCCACTATGGTGCCTTCTATAAGGTGGCCGCGTCCGTCGATGACATTGATGTCGTCGCCCACACCGAGCCTAAGCACTCGCAGAGCATGGGTGGCTTCCTCCTCCTGCAGGGTCGCAACGACCCTTTCATTCTCCGAGTCCGGAAGCAGGTCGCGGGACGCGCCTGCTCCATTCATATTGATGCTGCTCTCGAGCTTAGGCTCGACGAGCAGAAGTGCAGGGTCATAAAAATAACGTATCTCTTTCATAGGTGCCGGAATTCGAACTTCTTTTTCTGATTTTCAATATACGGCATCTGCTTTACAATCTGTTGCTGCCGCTTCAGCATATAAGACGAGGGGTCTGCGCTGTTAAACCTCAACGGATTGGGTAGCGTGGCCGCTATCAGAGCACTCTGCTCCTTGGTAAGATGCGAGGCCGTAGTGCCAAAATGGTGTTTGGCCACTGCTTGCGCACCGTAGATGCCCTGTCCCATCTCTATGGTGTTGAGATAGACCTCCATGATGCGCTCTTTGCTCCACATTTTCTCTATGAGATAAGTGAAGTAGACCTCCAGACCTTTGCGCACCCACGAAGAAGTGGGCCAGAGGAACACATTCTTGGCCGTTTGCTGGGATATGGTGCTGCCGCCACGCATTCGGGTGCCGTCCAAATACTCTTTGGCTGCCTGCTTT
>JAFLUU010000165.1 GCA_022508585.1 Prevotellaceae bacterium
AAGAATTCCCGGGAATTTATATAAGAATTTTTGAAAATTCTTATAAGATTTTTTCGTTCTTCACGACATTTCTACGAATTTCGAGGCCCAAAAATCGGGCGCGGAGGACTTTTCTGCGAACTTTGACGAGGATAGGTAAAACTTTGAGGGGGTAAGGTGCGCGGAGGAGGGGGATAGTCAAAATTTCGAGAGGAACTATCACGATAAGGAGGTTTTTTCGCTCTTTTTTGAGGCAAATATGTATCGGTTGCTGCCGAAAAGTACAAAAAGAGATGCGGAATAGGGGGTATCTCATTATTTTTTGCGAAATTTGCCACTAACCTATTATTACGAAACGAAACGAATTATGGAATTTTCAGCGAGGCAGATTGCAGACTTCCTGCACGGAACCGTTGAAGGCGACGAGAATGTAACGATCAGCACCTTCTCTAAAATCGAGGAGGCCGCTACCGGCACTATTACCTTCATGGCTAACCCTGCCTACGAGCACTATATCTACCAAACGAAGGCCAGTATCGTGCTGGTCAACGACTCTTTCAAGGCTGCCGAGCCGGTTAAGGCTACGCTGATCCGCGTGCCTAACGCCTACGAGTCGCTTGCCACCCTGCTCAAGCTCTATGAACAGAGCCATACGCGCAAAACGGGCATCAGCCCCCTTGCCAGCATCAGCCCCACGGCTACGGTGGGCAAGGATTGCTACATCGAGCCTTTTGCCGTCATTGGCGACAACGCCACTGTGGGCGACGGCACGCAGATAATGGCTCACACAGTGGTGGGCGACAGCGTTAAGGTGGGCAGCGACTGCATCTTATACCCCAATGTAACCATTTACCACGACTGCGTGGTGGGTAACCGCGTGATTATCCACGCCGGTGCGGTCGTCGGCGCTGACGGCTTCGGCTTCATGCCCTCTGCCGACGGCTACGACAAGATTCCGCAGGTGGGCATCGTGACTATCGAAGACGATGTGGAGATCGGCGCCAACACCTGCATCGATCGTTCGACGATGGGCTCGACCATTATCAAGCGCGGCGTGAAATTAGACAACCTCGTGCAGGTGGCTCACAATGTGGTGGTGGGCGAGAACACGGTGATGAGCGCGCAGGTGGGCGTGGCAGGCAGTGCCAAGATTGGCGACTGGTGTATGTTCGGCGGCAAGGTGGGTATTGCCGGCCACATACAGATAGCTAACCGCACCAACGCCGGCGCTACCGCTGCTATTGCGGGCAGCATCAAGAAGGAGGGCACTACGCTCATGGGCATACCGGCAATAGACGCTCGCCGCTTCGCTCGGTGCAACGCCGTCTTCCGCAACCTGCCCGATCTGGCTCAGGAGGTGCAGCAGCTGCGCAAAGAGCTGCAGGAACTGAAGAGTCGGAAATAAGTCTGCGCCTGCGGCAGGCGGCTGATGTACATACAAGTCCGGTTATCAAGCTAAAAGACTCCAATATGACTATGTCAAAACAATATACTCTCAAGAGCGCATTCAGCGTTAAAGGTAAATCCCTGCACACCGGCCTCACTACGACGGCCACGTTCCACCCGGCGCCCGAGAACACGGGTTTTCGCTTCCAGCGCATCGACCTGGAGGGGCAGCCTGTCATAGAAGGTGTGGCCGAGAACGTGATTGACACCACGCGCAGCACGGTTATCGCCAAGGGCGAGGCGCGTGTGGGCACTATCGAGCACGCATTGGCCGCCCTGTTAGGCATGGGTGTAGACAACTGCCTCATTACTATCGACGGCCCCGAGATGCCTATCCTCGAGGGCAGCGCGCGCACCTATGTGGACAAAATCAAGGAGGTAGGGCGCGAGGAGCAGAACGCCGAACGCGACTATTATGTAATCAAGAAGAAGATAGAGTTCCGCGACGAGGAGACGGGTGCCTCTATCGTGGTGCTGCCCGACGATAAGTTTAGCCTTACGGTGATGATCAGCTACGATAGCGAGTGGTTCTCCAGCCAATTCGCTACGGTGGAGGACGTATCGAAATTCGATGAGGACATTGCCGGAGCGCGCACCTTTGTATTCGTGCGCGAGATAGAGCCTCTCATCAACGCCGGCCTCATCAAGGGCGGCGACCTCGACAACGCTATAGTTATCTACGAGGACGAGATCTCGCAGGAGCGCCTCGACCACTTGGCCGACTCCATTAGCGTGGAGCATCAGGACGCTACCAAGCTCGGCTTCCTCAACACTCGCCCCTTGGTGTGGAAAAACGAACCGGCGCGCCACAAACTGCTCGACATCATCGGCGATATGGCGCTCATCGGCCGTCCTATTAAAGGGCGCATCATCGCTACCAAGCCCGGCCACACTATCAACAACAAGTTCGCGCGTCAGATGCGCCGCGAGATACGTGCCAACGAGGTGCAGGCGCCGCATTACGACTGCAACAAGGCTCCGCTGATGGACGTGAACCGCATTCGCGAACTGCTGCCCCACCGCTACCCCATGCAGCTGGTGGATAAGATCATAGAAATCGGCAAGAACTACATTGTCGGCGTGAAAAACGTAACGAGCAACGAGCCTTTCTTCGTCGGCCACTTCCCGCAGGAGCCCGTGATGCCGGGTGTGCTCCAGATAGAGGCTATGGCGCAGGCCGGCGGCCTGTTTGTGCTCAGCACTCTCGACGAACCGGAGAAATGGAGCACCTATTTCATGCGCATCGACAGCGTTAAGTTCCGCCAGAAGGTGGTTCCGGGCGACACCCTCATCTTCCGCGTCGAGCTGCTTGCGCCTGTGCGCCACGGCATCTCGTCGATGAAAGGTTACATCTTCGTTGGTGAAAAGGTTGTGAGCGAATGTACTTTCACCGCGCAGATTATTAAGAATAAATAACGATTATCCTTATCATGCAGTCCACCTCCCGCGTGCGCCGGTGGTGGACTGGTTTGGGCA
>JAFLUU010000166.1 GCA_022508585.1 Prevotellaceae bacterium
CAGCGGCACTAATGCCGACAAGGGCGAGCAAAACGATGAAAATGTATCTGTTCATAGTCTTATTGATTTAGCAAATAGCATAATGCCTCTAATGTTAAAACACCAAACTGAGCGTTTTGTGGCATAACACCATAAAGATTTATGATTTTTTAACATTTCAAGACCATGTTTACCTTATTTATACGCGTGTACGCGCGCGAAAGAACCCGAAACTTTTAATGTTGCAAGTGCGCAGGGAGGCAAGAGGCGGCCTCAGGAGGTCAGCGAGAGGATATAGCCCAAGGCAAGGTAGCGCAGCAGTTTGCCAAGGGTGATAGTAAAGAACGATTTGAGCACATTGACGCGCAGAATGCCGAGCGCGAGTGTTACGGCGCTGCCCAGAACCGGAATCCAAGAGAGCAGGCCGACCCAAGCGCCGTAGCGGCGAATCTGACGCTTGCTGCGCTCGAGCTTATCCTCCTTGATGCGGAACAGACGGTAGACCCAGCCTTCATTGCAGAGCCTGCCGACGCCGTAATTGAACACGCCGCCCAAAACATTGCCCACAGTGGCGGCCACAATGAGCGGCTCCAGCTCCAGACCGCCCACATAGAGGCTCGTCATAATCACCTCGGAGCTGAAAGGAATGAAGCTGCCGGCAAGAAAAGCCGCCACACCCATACCGGCATAGCCGTATTGCGCAAGAAAAGTCGTTACGCTGAGAACAAATAGGGGCATAACCATAAGAACAGAAGGGTTAACATCATCAACCAGCTCACTACCGCCGCGCCGCGTCCGCGAGCGAACACGATATAGCGGCCTAACAGTGGCGCACTGCACACGGCGACACACACCACCGGCAACAACGCCCTGCTTATGTCCGCTTCCGCCTGCAGACAGCCCGTCACCGGCAGCGCCACAAGCACCGGCCACTGCAACAGCAGCGTAACATAGTGCATACGCACGGAGATCTTGTCGTCGATGCTGGTGCGCATGAAGTGAATGTTGGCAATCAGCGAGAAAAGCAGCAGCACGCCGACCCCGAGCCGGGGGAGATGAGGCAGCAGAGCCTCCGGGGCAAACGAAAGGGAGTCGAAAGCCCACGCCTGCCCCGAAGCAGGAGCGAGAATGGCGCGGAGGGTGTCCTCCTGCAGCAGCCCGGCGAGCGCTTCGGCGCCATTGGCATACAGAAACACGGCGAGCCACACCTCATAGGGCAGCAGCAGGCCGAAGAAGAGGGCCGTGAGGGTGCGACCCGTCAGCACCCTGAGCGCAAAGAGCATGGCCACCAACATAGGCAGCAGCAGCCAGAGCATAAGCGGCTCGATCATGCTCATCAGCGCCAGCGCAACGGAGCTGATGAGCACCCCCACCTGCGGACGCGCCCCCTCGGTGGAGAAAAGCAGGCCGGCGATATGCACCAAATACAGCAACGCCAGCCCCATAGCCTCCGGCGCCCAGTCATGCAGCGGCGCAGCGGTGCCCACAAGCAGCGCGAAGACCGAAGATATAGCCCAGCTGCGCACCCTTATCAACTGCAGCGCATTGCTCATCCATCGCAGCGCAAGCGTAGTCAGCAACGCCAGCAGCAATGCCGTCAAAGAGGGCGTAGTAATCGCTCCGGCGGCAAGATACAACAATACCATTATGGCGATGCTGCAGGGCAGCATCGCCATAGAGGTAGTTATAGTTTGCCGAAGCGACATTACGGTTTTGTTTCTACTCTACATCGACCAGCTCGGGCTTGTCGGCAGTCAGCTCGAAGTAGGGATTGCCCAAATCGATGTGGTCGCCCCAGTTAGAGCCGTTGGGGTCGAGCACAATCTGCATCATCTGTGCTCCATGAGTGTTGATGTCTACATGAGCAGCCTCCTTGTCGAGGATAGTGATGCGGCCGGAGGCCACTTCCTTGCCGTCGAGCAGGATTTTGTAGACGGCATCGCCGTGATTCTCGGGCGAGCGAGAGAGAATGCCGTCGTCGATGCCCAGATCGGTTACGAAGCGCATCGCACCATTGAGCTTAATGTTAAACACCGACTTGGCGTGAGTGGCGATAGCCGACTCATAGCGGTTATTCTTGATGCGGATTTCCTTACCGTCGATAGACTTGTTCTTCTTAATCTCCTTGATGTAGTTATCGTGGGTAGCCTTGCTCAGATCGAGGTCTGCCAGCGGCAGAATGTTGCCCTCCTTGGGCAGAGCGAAGTACTTGTCATGACCGGGCTCGGGGTTTTGAGTAACAGAGATTACGCGCGACACGTTCTCCTTCTTGGTGGTGAGGATAATGCGGCCGGTGCGGGGCACAAAGCTCTCGTTAGGCTCTGCGGTAACGGTAATCTTGCCGTCCTGCTCCACCACCTTGAGCCAAGGGCAGCGGCAATAGAGCTCATAAGCCGATTTGGCAGTAACGAAGACGGTCTTGGAGGTCTGATTGTAGGCCAGCTGCACATCATCAGTGCTCACCTGTATCAGATCGCGCGGCTCATAGAACTTAACATCGGGCGAAGCCACACTGCTCACTGCACATGCCGCCATCATAGCGGCACCCAAAAATAAGGATTTCAAAGCGGTCATAGTTGTATCATTTATATTATTTTCCGCGAAGATACGAATATTTTTCTAAAAACCACTTATAGCACAATAGAAAAACAGTCCTAAGGACTGATTTATGCGGCTCCGCAGCCCTCAGGGCTGTTTTGTGCAGCTCCGCTGCAGTCCTAAGGACTGTTTATGTCGGCAAGCGGTTCTGCGCAGCCCGCCTTTTGGCAACTTACCCCCTCAAAATTATACGATACCCCCACCGCGCCCGATTTTAGCGCCTCCGCGCGCGTTAAAATGTCGTGGAAATTTGCAGAAATGTCGT
>JAFLUU010000167.1 GCA_022508585.1 Prevotellaceae bacterium
ATATAAGAATTTTTGAAAATTCTTATAAGATTTTTTCAAAATCAACGAGCAAAAATCGGATGCCGAGGCTCAAAAATCGCGCGCGCACGACATTTCTACGAGTCTGGAGACTTTTTGTATACGCCTGCACGACATTTGTCGTCTTGTCATTGCGTTATTATAAAGACTTTGTTTGGGATTAAATAGAAAAATAATGGCTAAATTTGCAACGAGATTGATAAATGATACTTATACCGAAATGATAACTAACTTAAAGACAATGAAAAGTATGAGCAGATGCACACGCATGGCGGCTGCGGCGGTGATGATGACAATTTTGGCGATAACGGCAAAGGCGGAGTCGACGCTGACTATCTTCTTCCCGGGATATGCTAATTTAACCTACACCCTTACTATCAACGGCGAGGAGATAGACGGCATGGATATGCCTGTGAAGAAGGTGATGGACGGGACTAATGGCTCTGTTCCCTCTACTGTGCTGCACAAGGCTTACAAACAGATACGCTTCAGCGAGGAAGGCAAGTTTCTCGTCCTCGTAAAAATCGACTTTACCAACGGCACTAACGGCAAGGTGTCGACTTATCAAATCGAATACCCCGTTATAGCAGAGGACGGCGATGAACTCTTCGCCGAGGTGAAGATGAAGGGGCTGACTGATATGCAGATGAAAGAGATAGATAGCAAGTCGGCAAAGAAAAACCTTGATAGCGGAAAGTATCAAAGAATGTCTGAAGCAAAATATCCTGTGAAATGAAAAAGGTATGCAGTGTTTTGATAGCGTGTCTGCTGTTGTCTGTCGGCGCGGTGGCCGACGGACGAGACTTTCAGCAGGCTTTCGCACCTGTTTTTGCACAATCCACTCACGGAGTAAAACTTGGCAAATATAAAGGTCAGGAGTTGAAGGGCAAGTACAGCGGTATGGGTGTCATCAGCCTTAAGTCCGGTGGCGTTTACTATGGCGATGTTGTAGAGGGAGTGCCAGAGGGGTACGGCGTAATGGTATGTCCCGACGGCATCAAGGGGTGTCCCGACGCTGCGGTTTACTCCGGACGTTTCAAGAAGGGGCTTATGGACGGCAATGGCACGTGTTACTCTGCCGATGGTGCGCCGTTGTATAAGGGTCGCTTCGCCGGCGGAGAGCTTGGTCAGCGTTCGGAGGTGGCTGACGGCATCCGGTTTGTGGTGCAAGACCTGTCTGAAGGTTTTCGTTACGTTGGCGAGATACGGTCGTCGCGTCCCGATGGGTTAGGTGCTATCATTTCCGGTGGTGGCGACGTTATTTTGGGCAACTTCAAGGAGGGACAGCGCGACGGTATCGGTGTTACGATTGCCGCCAACGGCGAATGGCAGACCGAGAATGCCACTGGCGGCCAGACTGCAGTGCTAAGCAGCTCGACGAATTACCAAAACCTCGCTGTGCAGAATAAATCGATTTTTAAGCAGGCGTTGAGCGAGGCGACTAACGATATAGCTGTGGCCATTGCCGGCATTGCGGACAATGTGAAGGATATTGCTTCTGATGGGCAGGCTGGCGATGATGAGGTTAGCGATGATGATGACGATGCGGCAGACGTTGGTAAGGCTGGATCTAAGAAAGAAAAGGGGTATACAAAGAAGGAGTATCAGGCGATGTATGATGAAAACAAGAAAAAGGCGGAGAAATACATAAGGGAGTACGCTGATATATTGGGAGCGCAGAAAGTGAAAGTCAAAAAGGGGGAATTGTCTGTGATGGACGAGAGCAATTTCGCCAGTGGGAAGAAAAAATGTATAGTAAATTATAATCGTTACGTCAAGCAGATGAGACGGATTTATAACGAAGCCTTAAAGCATCAGTATCACCTAAAAAAAGCAGATTTTCACGACAGAATATTACAGGATTTGCAGATTGAGATGTTCAAGCCGTCGTAAAAACGAGCAAAATATAACCTTTACCCAAAGAAAGTAGGGCCATGGCCATGGCCGAGAGTGCGGTTCGCTCCGTCGGTGAGCGCCTTATGCACAAAATTGACGGCTGACTGTGCAGCATTGGGGAGCGTATGTCCAAAAGCGAGGTAGCTGGCGAGGGCGGCGGAGAGAGTGCAGCCGGTGCCATGAGTGTTGGGTGTGTCTACGCGCGCGTGCGATATATATATAAGGTGTTCGGCAGGGGCATGGTAGAGAATGTCGACAAGTGTGTCGCCGTTTCCATGTCCGCCTTTGAGCAGGACGGAGGTGCCGCCACATATTCGGCTAAGTTGCTGCGCCATAGCCGCCGGCTCTGCGTCAGAACCTCCCAACAGATAGCGCGCTTCCGGCAGATTGGGGGTGATAATGGTGGCACGGCGCATTATCTCAAATAATATTTCGGTGTCGGTGTCGGCAAGCAGCGGTTTGCCTGACGAAGAAAGCAGAATGGTGTCTACCACGACATTGGTGCTCTCGCAGAGGTCGAGGGTGTCTAACACTCCGAGGGCAGCGGAAGCGTTGCCGAGCATTCCAATCTTGACGGCGGCAGGCTTGATGTCGGCGAGGAGCACGTTGGCTTGCGTGGCGACCTGTTCACGACACAATGGCCACATATCTTGCACACCACAGGTGCTTTGTGCGGTGAGGGCGGTAATGATACTGAGTCCGTAGCAGCCGAGTGCGTGAATTGTGCGCAAGTCTGCTTGCATTCCCGCGCCGCCGGAGGGGTCGCTGCCCGCTATGGTGAGCACTGGGGGCTTGTGTGATAAACGGTTAGTCATAGTTCGGTATTAAAAAAAGGGGTGCGCTTTCAATAAAGCCACCCCTATAGAAGTTGTCCAAGGCGGATTCGAACCACCACAAACAGAACCAAAACCTGTTGTGCTAC
>JAFLUU010000168.1 GCA_022508585.1 Prevotellaceae bacterium
CACGACATTTCTACGAATTTCGAGGCCCAAAAATCGCGCGCGGAGGCCTTTTCTGAGAACTTCGACGAGGTTAGGCAAAATGCGATGGGGGTAAGGTAAAATTTTGACGATTTTTTGAACAACAAGATAGAAGTTAGGTATAAGTTTGGCGGAGTTAGGAGTGGCACTGATCGAGGAGTGCACAAAAAAATGGGAGGCGCATAATCTGCGCCTCCCGAATAGTCTCGGCCTTGCCCCCATCCGGGAGCAGGCGATTGGTTAAATCTTAATATTTCACCTTCTTGCCGTCGATGATATAGATTTGACCCTTCTGCGGAGCGGCAACTTTCTGGCCGTCGATAGTGTATGCACCCTTGCGGAGAGCATTCACGATGTCCTCAACGGTGATAGTACCATTTACGCCGGTGCGAGTCCAATCCATACCCTCAATGGTCAGAGTGATAGCGGTTGTTACGCCTTCTACCTCGCCGTCATAGTATGCAATGTCGATGATACCTGTCTGGGCGTCGAACTTGTAAGTGCCGGTAGCGGCATTGAAGCGCTTGCCATTGGACACAGCTGTGCCTGCAGCGCATTCGAAGCCGTGGAGACCGCCTACAATACCATTGCTGATGAGCGGAGCTGTGTGGTCAACGATTTCTGTCGGGAACGGAATAACCAACTCGTAAGGCTCGGCCTCATAAGATTCGTCCTCCCAGTTACCCAGAGCGATGATGCAAGGTTCGCCGGCCTTAAAGTAGGTCTTCTCATAAAGATCGATGTGAGTAACCACAATGGGCTCGTCATTTTCGCCGTCGGTGGGCTCAATAGTTTCCTGACTCATGCTCTTGATAGCATAAGTGTGAACATCGTCTTGTATACCGGCGAGGTCATTGATGTCGTAAGGCACTGCCATTACATCAATAATATTCATCGCAAAGTCTGCGATAGAGATAACATCCTGCTCCTCGGGATCTATCTCAACAAAAGTCCAAGCAGATGCGGTGCCGGGGTTAGCTTCGTGGCAAACAACATCGTTTGCTGCGCCCTCGGGCCACAAAGCGTAGTTTTTGCGGTTCTTGCCACCGCGCGGATAGAGAATGAACTCGGCATTGCCGGAGTAAGCGATCTCGTAAGGAACAGGCTCCTCGCTGACAGGCATATTTATCTCGTCGCCTGCGTAGTCGCCAAGATAGTAGCCGCTGTACATATTCTGGATAGCGTAGTAACCATCGGTGCCCTCAACGGGTACGAAGCGCCACATAGCCTTCGGGTTGCCGTCGGCGTTGAGAGACATGCTGCCCTCATCGAACAAGCCCCACTTGGTTACAGAACTGCCGGCGTACTTATCCTTGAGATAAATGGCGCTACCGCCACAGAACGAATTCTCGGCACCTGCCTCGCCGGTGCGGCTATTGTCAAGGTTGGTGATGAAATACCACTTGCCTTCCTCGAAGCTCTTGATAGCAGCAAGGAAAGCGGCTTTAGCCTCAATGAGAGCACTCTCGGCAGCCTTGACATCTGCTACGACAATAGGAGTTGCATTTACGGCAGCCTTGGCATTGTTGATAGCGGTCTGGAACGTAGTAACTGCGCTCTCGTCAGAAAGCTCGCCCATGCCGTCGCCAATCTTAACGCCGGCGATGATTGTCTCGCAGGAAGCGATGAGCTCACTCAGAGCGTCGACATCAGCATAGAGTTCCTTGACTGCAGCAAGAGCAGCGCGCATCTTGGCGATGTCCTCGTCGCTTGCAGAATTGGCGCTGATGAGCTCGCGCATCTCGGGCAGGAGGGCAGTCATAGCGTCAGCGGCTGCCGACATGCCTTCGGTGGTATAATACTGCGAACTCTCTTTGTCAACATCAGCCTTGTAGAGCTGGAACTCGCTGATGGTGAAATAATTGCCGCCGTTAGCGTTGTTAATCACTTCGTAGCGAATGAAACCGTACTCTGCGCCGAGATTTACAGTAGCGCGAGCGGGCAAAGCGAGCGTGCCCATCTCAACAGAACCTACGAGAGCCCAACTATCTGCGTCGGCGGTGTCGTTGGTAACATAGATGTCAACCTTATTCGGACGCTCATTGGCACCCCAAATCTGCCAGTTAGGATTAGAACCCTCGCCGTTGGCATCACGAGTGTTGTACTCGAAGGTAACGATGTCGGTGGGAGTCTTAGAAATGTCAAGCTGGATATAACCGGAGCCCTGCATGTAAGTAATGTAGTCGCCGTCGAGCAAAAATTTGTAGTTGTCAGCGAAATCTACACCCTGCACGCGCATTGTAGAGAAGAAAATTTGGTTATTTTCATCGGGCTCGGTGTAAACGCGGCCTTCGCCAGCTCCAGTATAG
>JAFLUU010000169.1 GCA_022508585.1 Prevotellaceae bacterium
GTCGAAAGACAGCAGATTTACAGTCTGCCCCATTTGGCCACTCTGGAAAACACCCTTGTATCGATTCGCCCAACCGCTACACTATGCTTAGCAATCAGTATCAAGCGAGATGGAACCTACTCGAAACGGCTGCAAAGGTAATAACATTTTTTATTTCTGACCAGCAAATCCGTATTTTTTTTTAGAAAACGGCCGATTTTTCGGTGCGAGCAGCTGTTTTGCGCGGTATAATGGAGTGAAAAGTCATGGGGAAACGCTAAAAACTACATCAACATCACGATAATGACCTGCACGATTATGACACGGGCGAACATGCAGAGCGGATAGACGGTGGTGTAGGCCACAGAGGCGCGGTCGGAGCGCATAGTATCGTTGACATAGTCCAGAGCCATAGGGTTGGCCATGCTACCGCAGAGCATTCCGCCCACCATCGCCATATCGAGGCCGCTAAACTTGAGGCTAAGCCACCCGATCACCACCACAGGCAGCACAGTGATGAGGAAGCCGAGCGCAACCCACAGCACGCCGTCAGTTTTGACCACGGTGTCGAAGAAACGCGGCCCGGCCTGCAACCCGAGGCAGGCAAGGAAGATTGCCAAGCCCAGCGCGCGGAGCATTCGGTTCACGCTGCTGGTGGTATAAGTAATCATGTGGAGGCGCGGGCCGTAGGCGCCGACCAGTATGCCGACGATAATGGGACCACCGGCCAGCCCGAGTTTCACCGGCACGCTCATGGAAGGCAGACTGATGGGCAGCGCGCCGAGAACGATGCCGAGGATTACGCCTACGAATATTGCCACGAGGTTAGGCTCGTCGAGGTCAGCCACCACATTGCCCATGCTTTTCGCAACATGCTCAACGGCTTTCTCTTCGCCGATGGCAGTGAGGCGATCGCCCATGCAGAGCACCAGATCGGGCGTCGCCACGAGGTCGAGACCGGCGCGGTTCACACGACTCACATTGACCGAGAATCTATTGCGCAGATGGAGCGAGCCAAGCCGCTTGCCGTTAATCTCATGGCGCGTGATCACGATACGACGCGAGATGAGGCGCGAGTCAAGCTTGTTCCAGTCGATGTCTTCCTTGTTCCAGTCGTTCGTATCGCGCTCGCCGAAGAGGATAGTGAGGTGCTCCAGATCTTTATGCTTGGTAATGACGAGAATACGGTCGTCCTGCCGAAACACGGTGCCCGACTCGGGCAGCATAACCTCGCCGTCGCGCCACAGACGCGAGACCACGAACTCCTGTTTCGTCAGCTCGGCCACCTGCCGCAGGTTCTTGCCCACGATAGCAGGGTTGCGCACATGAAAAGAGACGATAAACGGTTCCTCCGCATCGTCGTTGGCGGAGCTATTGCTGTTTCCCCGTTTCCTATTGTGCCACACGCGCAGCACGATATAGGCGAGGATTACGCCAACCACTCCCAAGGGGTAGGTAACCGCGCAGCCCAACGACATAGACGCCGCCTCGCCGCCCTGACCAATCTGCACCAGCGCCTGTTGCGCCGTGCCCAATGCCGGAGTGTTGGTCGTCGCTCCGCAAAGCACGCCCATCATATCCGCCAAGCTCACCCCCGCAATCCAATGGCACGCCACAGCCAGCAGAGTGCCCACGCCGACCACCGAAAGCGCCAGCAGGTTGAGCTTAGTGCCGCCGCTGCGAAACGCGCTCACGAAGCCCGGGCCCACTTGCAGGCCGAGGGTGTAGACAAAGAGCACAAGCCCCATATTCATGGCGTATTGCAGAATAGTAGAGCTGATATGAAGCCCGCAATGGCCGGCTAAAATTCCTGTAAAGAAGACGAAAGTTACTCCAAGGCTGATGCCGAGAATTTTCATCTTGCCGAGACTTATGCCAATAGCGCAGATAGCGGCTATCAGCAGCAAGGCGTAGACCTCATCGGCCATGCCCAGGGCGTTGTTGAGCCAATCGGTGTGCATTTCTGTTGTACGGTGTGTATTGTTGGGCGTCTATTATATATAATAATAAGGTACGCGTGCGCGCGGAAGAGGCACCTCCCCTTGCTTAGCGGCAGCAAAGTTACTGCTTTTTTCGCATATACCGCAGCTAAGCTGCACGCTTCGTTGTCAATGTGGCACCGCGCCGGGCAAAATGTCGTGCGCGTCTGATTTTTTAGCCTGCGCGTTTGTATTTTCATCGTGAAACTTTAAAAAATCATATAAGAATTTCTAAAAAA
>JAFLUU010000017.1 GCA_022508585.1 Prevotellaceae bacterium
ACGATGAAAAAACAAACGCCGAGGCTCAAAAATCAGATGCGCACGACGTTTTTGCGAACTTCAACGGGGTTTGTTGAGAGAAAGTGAGGCTAAGGTAAAATTTCGAGACCCCAAAATAGCGTGCCGAGCCCTCTGTGTACAACGAAGTGGAGGTATCGTATAGTAACAAGCAGCGTAAGGAACAGAAGAGCGGCATTAGTGAAAGCAGCAACGTAATTTGGCTACGGCACTGCGGCAAAATGTGTTTGGTTGGCGGAAAATGATAAATAATGTCGGCTTTTCGAGCAAAAATCACTACTTTTGCCTAATAAACAAAAACTATATAGAATTGTTATGATTTTTAATAAAATACGAACTGCCACTGCTTTGTTATGCTTTGCGCTGTTTTTAGGACAGCCGGAGAATGCCGGAGCACAGAAGATAAGCATCGGTACATATACGTTTAAGAATGGCGATGTGTACAACGGCCAATTAGTCGGCGGCAGGCCTAACGGCAAAGGAAAGACGCAGATGGTTAACGGCGACACCTATGAAGGCGGATACCTCAAGGGGAAACGTTACGGACAGGGTACGTATACCTTTGCCGACGGAGAGAAATATGTAGGCGAATGGTTGGAAGATCATCAGCACGGATACGGCACTTTTTACTACAATAACAACAACCGTTACGAGGGTCTGTGGTATAAGGACGTGCAGCAGGGCAAAGGCACGATGTACTACTACAACGGCGACTATTACACGGGCGAGTGGGTAAACGACCGCCGCCATGGCAAGGGTACTTATGTCTATGCTCGCGGCGCGAGCTATACCGGCGACTGGAGAGACGACCAGAAGTCGGGTGTCGGCACGTTTGCGTGGCCTGACAGTTCGAAATATGTCGGTTCATGGCTTAACAATATGCGCAGCGGCAAAGGAACATTCACCTACGCCGACGGCGACTACTATACAGGCGACTGGGTGGAGGACAATATGCACGGAAAAGGTATCTACCACTTCCAGAACGGCGATGTCTACGAGGGTCCTTACCACGACGGCAAGCGAACGGGCGTGGGTATATACACTTTCGCCAACGGTAACAAGTATAGCGGCTCGTTTCTCAACGGAGTGAAGAGCGGTGCGGTGGGTACTTTCGTCTGGGCGCACGACGGCTCCGTCTACCTGGGGGCATGGAAGAATGACCGCCGCAACGGTAAAGGCAAACTGACCTATGGCAACGGCGACGTGTATGAAGGGTTTTGGAAAGACGACGAGATGGAAGACACTGACGGCATACTTCGCAAAAAGGACGGCTCCAAATACAAGGGAGGCTTCAAAGGTTCAGTGAAGCATGGCAAATGTATCGAGGTGGACAAGGACGGCATTCGTTTCGAGGGGTCTTATAACAATGGTGTGAGGCATGGCGACTTCATAGAGCGTGATAAGACCGGCAAGGTTATCTCCAAAGGTTCGTATAACAACGGAAAGGTAGTTAACACTGCCTCATTGTAAAATCCTGCACTCCTGTTTTTATTTAATCTATAGTTATGGTAAAGAATATCATCGACAGAGATCCGTGGTTGAAGCCCTATGAGGCGGCTATCGTAGGGCGTCATAATCATGCCTCAAGCGTAAAAGACTCCTTGTGCGCTGTGTCCGGCAGCCTTAAGGAGTTTGCCGGCGGGCATCTGTACTTCGGCTTGCACCGGTGCGATAATGGCGACTGGGTTTTCCGCGAATGGGCGCCCAATGCCACGGCTATCTATCTGATCGGCGACTTTAATGGCTGGCAGCAGTCAGAGGATTTTCGTATGCACGCCCTTAGCAACGGCGTATGGGAGATTACGCTCCCTCACGACAGTCTTAGCCACGGCCAGCTGTATAAAATGATGGTCTGCTGGGAGGGCGGCAAAGGCGAGCGCATACCTGCGTGGGCTCAGCGCGTGGTACAGGACGAGCAGACCAAGATTTTCAGCGCGCAGGTGTGGGCGCCAGAAACAGAATACAAGTTTCGCCACACGCACTTCAAGCGTAGCGCAGGGCCTCTGCTCATTTATGAATGCCACATAGGCATGGCGCAAAATGCCGAGAAGGTAGGGACTTATGACGAGTTCCGTGTCAATATCCTGCCGCGCATCAAGAAGGCCGGGTACAATTGTATCCAAATTATGGCTATTCAAGAGCATCCCTACTATGGCAGTTTTGGCTACCACGTTTCTAATTTCTTCGCTCCCTCCAGTCGTTTCGGTACTCCGGAGGAGCTAAAGCACCTTATCGACGAGGCTCACTCCATGGGCATAGCCGTTATTATGGATTTGGTGCACAGTCATGCCGTGAAAAACGAGATAGAAGGGCTTGGCAACCTCGCAGGAGACCCTAACCAGTACTTCTACTCGGGCGACCGCCGTGTTCACAACCAGTGGGACAGTCTCTGCTTCGACTATGGCAAGACTGAAGTCCTCCACTTCCTGCTGAGTAACTGCCGCTATTGGTTGGAGGAATATAAGTTCGATGGTTTCCGCTTCGACGGCGTTACTTCCATGCTTTACTATAGTCATGGCCTCGGCGAAGACTTCCTTGATTACAACGCTTACTTCAATGGTCATCAAGACGACAACGCTATCTGCTACCTCACGTTGGCTAATTGCCTTATCCACGAAGTAAACCCGCAAGCCGTAACGATTGCGGAAGAAGTGTCGGGTATGCCCGGGCTGGCCGCGAAGGTTGAGGAGTACGGCTACGGCTTTGACTACCGTATGGCGATGAATATTCCCGACTTCTGGATTAAGACCATCAAGGAGCTGAAAGATGAAGACTGGAAGCCCTCGTCTATCCTCTGGGAGCTGACCAATCGCAGAAAAGATGAGCGCACAGTCTCCTACCTTGAGAGCCACGACCAAGCGTTAGTGGGCGATAAGACCATTATATTCCGCCTTGTAGATGCGGATATGTACTGGCACTTCAAGAAAGGCGACGAAAACGACGTCGCCAACCGCGGTCTCGCCCTTCACAAGATGTTGCGTCTCATCACCAGCTCTACAATAAACGGCGCATACCTCAATTTCATGGGCAACGAGTTCGGTCATCCCGAATGGATAGACTTTCCGCGCGAAGGCAACGGCTGGAGCCATAAGTATGCCCGCCGTCAGTGGGATCTCGTCGACAATCAAGACCTGCTCTACCACTATCTTGGCGACTTCGACCGCGATATGCTCAGCATTATCAAAGAAAACTCCCGTCTGCTCCAAACTAAGGTGCGCGAGGTGTGGCATAATGACGGCGACCAAGTGCTAGCTTATAGCCGCGGCAAGTATCTGTATGTGTTTAACTTCAATCCGACACGGAGTTTCGATGGTTACGGCTTTATGATGCCCGAAGGTAAATACAAGGTCGTGCTTAATACCGACGCGCGCCAATATGGAGGCTTTGGCTTGTGTGATGATACGGTTGAGCACTTCACAAACTACGACTCACAGCTCATTCGTCAACACAAAGGCTGGCTAAAACTCTATTTGCCCGCTCGTTCCGCCCAAGTGCTCAAGTTGGTTGAAGAATAGTAGACGTTGCGCCACAGTTTCATGATTAGTAAGCAGAAAATCAAGGACATTCATGCCCTTAAACTCAAGAAAAACCGCGACCGAAGCGGTCTTTTCGTAGGCGAAGGCCCCAAAGTGGTCGGCGAGTTGCTGCAAACTTTCGACTGCGCATACATTGCTTCTACCAAAGAGTGGCTTAGCGAGAATGAGCATCTCCTAAACAACAATATCAACGGCCAAAACAACAACATTATCTGCGATACTCTCAGCGCTGCCGAACTTTCCAGAGCCAGTCTCATGGAAACTCCGCAACAAGTAATCGGTATTTTCCATAAGAAGGCTCAAACCCTGCCTCCGCACGACATTTTGCACACAAAACTCTGCCTTGCTCTCGACACAGTGCAAGATCCCGGCAATATTGGTACCATTTTGCGATTAGCGCGCTGGTTTGGCATCGACAATATCGTCTGTTCACCCAATTGCGTCGACATTTACTCGCCCAAGGTT
The DNA here is from genome assembly GCA_022508585.1 of Prevotellaceae bacterium. Classification (GTDB taxonomy): domain Bacteria; phylum Bacteroidota; class Bacteroidia; order Bacteroidales; family Bacteroidaceae; genus UBA6382. The sequence continues at coordinate 4,020 of JAFLUU010000017.1, forward strand.
GTGCAAGCTACCATGGGTGCCTTGGGCAAAGTGAGTATTGGCTACATTTCGCTTCCGGAGTTCCTTAATTCGATACCTAAAGACGTTCCTGTATACGGAACATTCCTCGACGGCGACAATATCTACCAATCTAACCTCGCTACTCATGGCATTATCGTTATGGGCAACGAGGGAAATGGTATTAGTAAAGACGTAGCTTGCCATATTAACCATCGTCTTTACATTCCCCCCTACCCTGCTGGAGCTCCCGCAATAGAAAGCCTTAATGTCGGAGTAGCCACAGCTATTGTTTGTGCAGAATTTCGCCGTCGACAAGCAGCAATCGTTACAAAATAACAACGACCGTGTTAATTATGCCCATCTCTCTAATAATACTCGTACTGTCCCTCATCCTATTGATTACATATATTATACTATATTGGTGCAGCTATGTGCCGATAAGGCCGATGTCGCAGCTAAAACAAAGCAATCCTACTGCAAACGCTTCTGTGCAATGGCCTGGACTGTCAGTCGTGATCATAACCCACGACTCAGAGAGTATATTGCGGCACACTATTAACAGCGTTGCCTGCCAACAATATCCAAACTTCGAGATTATTGTCGTTAACAATGCTTCGACCGACAATACCAATGATGTTATCAAACGTGCAGTCAAACAATATCCGACATTGCTGCGCAGTACTCATTTGCCGCAGAACCGAAACGGATTTCTCCACATGACTATGGCCACCACACTCGGTGTGAGGGCTGCACGCAAAGAGTGGGTCGTATTGTTGCGTCCCAACTCTATACCTAAAAGCTCATTTTGGCTTCAAAACATTGCCGAAGCTATCAATCAAGGCTACGATATGTGTATCGGATACAACCAATATTACGGCATAGATAATTCAAGTTGGGAAAGATGTGCCATAAAATGGCATCGAAAGGCACAAGTGAGGAATTATAGAGCCATCTATCGAGGGAAACGATGCCCCATAGAGGCAGAGAACTCCAACTTCGCTTTCCGCAAGCAGGATTTTCTCAATAATGGCGGCTACGGACGCTGGCTCAACTTGCCCAATTATCACGAACATCCTTATACCGCAACCTTTGCCACAACCGACAGTACCGCAATGCTGATGCAACCAGACGCACAAGTGGAGACATTATTACCACCAATCCGCGAGCTATGGCAAACGGAGCGCCAACAGATACGCAAAGCCTACCGTCGTCTGCCGCGCATCGCCAAACTGCGCCGACACTATTATGCTTTGCTCTCCATGTTCCTCTACATTGCCACAATAGCGCTGCTGGCAGGCATTTACCTCGCCATTTTCCCACTGAACAACGACACTTCCGCCAGTATTATCGAGCAATATCTGATTTTGGAGCATCTGCCGCCTATTCCTGTTGCCGTCCCATGCACATTCATCGTCTTTGTGGCATTGTTGCTCATCCACTTCATATATAAAGCCCATTGCGTGAGGCAAGACAAGCAGCGACTCAACATTCCGCTCGTCAATAATCCGGCTTTACTGCTCGACTCCGACGATTATGTTTAACATAGAAACACGAGATATTAGCATTCGCATTTTTGCCGCCTACGGACTTCGACACAAAAGCATCATCACGATGCCGCTACTGCTGCTCATAGTCAGCATAGCTCTGTTAACAGGCTGCTCGGCAGAGAAATTCCTTGCTCCCAACGACCACTTGCTCACTTCGGTAAAACTCAGCAGCGACAACTCCGCCGTCGACGCATCTACATTCGCTCCTTACGTCCGCCAGCAGCCCAACACCAAGTGGTTTAACCTGCTTAAAGTACCATTAGGCATCTACTGCTTATCATCTGCCGACTCCACCAAAAGTAGCAATCGCTTCTGGCAACGTATTGGCGAAGAGCCTGTTATTTACAGCGAGCAGCAAACCCTCAATTCGCAGAACGCCATAGCCCTTGCCCTAAAAGAGAAAGGGTATTTGCAAGCCGCTGTAACGACCGCCTTATCTACAAGTTCGAATAAACACAAAGCCAAAGTACGCTACGACATTCACCCTGGACAACTCTACACCATATCCACAATCACTTACACTATCGACAATCCAGCTATAGACAGCCTAATCAATCTAAGCATCTCCGACTCCTATCTACACAAAGGTATGCCATGCGACGTCTCCCTTTTAGACAAGGAGCGCACACGCATCACAACCATGCTTCACAACCATGGATACTATAACGTACTGAAAACATTTATCCACTACGACATCGACACGCTCGCAGGCCCCTCAAACGTTGCCCTTCATCTGCACTACAATGGTCTCGCACTAAGCAAAGACAGCGCCAACACCTATTCCATCTATCATCTGCGCAACGTAAACATAACGAGCATCGACACTACAGCCCACCTGCTACGTCGCAGTCTGCTACGCAGCAAGACACATCTTCGCCCGGGCAATCTGTATCGCGAACAAGATGTGAGCCGCACCTACCTCGCTCTATCAAACCTTGATGCAATCAACTATGTCTCAATACAAATGCACGAAGTTGCCGACGAGCCGGAGCCCACAAGCAACATCAGCAAGAATAGAGTTGACACGTCTATTCGCCAACTCGACTGCGACATCAGGATACTGCCCGAAAAGTCCAACACACTCGGTGCAGAGATAGAAGGTACCAACACCGCAGGCAACCTTGGCGTTGCCGCCAATCTGACTTACACCAACCGCAATCTCTTTCGCGGCTCCGAGGTGTGGAGCACCAAGCTAAAGGGAGCTTACGAAGCCATTACCGGCTTAGAAGGCTACTCCAATCAAAACTATATAGAGTTCGGCGTGGAGACCAAGCTCACCTTCCCCAAGATGCTCATTCCTTTCGTACCGACCGGAGGCACACACTCCTTAGGAGGCGACAAAGAACACCCGTTGCGGGTACGCACAGCCACGACCTCCCTCTCGTTGCAATTCGATACGCAGGATCGTCCGGAATTTCACCGCCGCGTCTTAACAACACTTTGGAATTACCGATGGACTACCGCTCGCGGCCACATGTTACACCGCCTCGACATACCAAGTCTCAACTACGTCTATATGCCTTGGATTTCCGGCACATTTCGCAAGGACTATCTTGAGTCGGATAACTATCGCTCCGCACTGATACGCTATGCCTACGAAGACTTGCTCATACTGAATATAGCCTACAGCCAGTCCTACAGCACCTCGCGCGGCGAGCAACGCATCAACCGCCGTGTACGTATCAACCCCTACCAACTGCAATGGTCGGTAGAGTCTGCCGGCAATCTGCTTTACGCTTTGGCATCTCCACTAAACCTAAGCCGCAACGACCAGAGGCAATACACAATGTTTAATGTGGCCTTTGCCCAATATCTGAAACTCGACTTCAACTACTCTAAGCACTACATACTCGACGCACGCAACACCCTCGCCCTACACACAGCATTCGGCATCGCACAGCCCTACGGCAACAGCACTATTGTGCCCTTTGAGAAACGATATTTCGGCGGCGGCGCCAACGGAGTGCGCGGCTGGTCGGTACGCGAACTCGGCCCCGGCAACTATATGGGCGAGGACGGCAAAGTAGACTTCATCAACCAGACAGGTAACCTCCGCCTCTTGGGTAGCATAGAGTTGCGCACCAACCTATTCTGGAAACTTGGCGGAGCTATTTTCGCTGACGCCGGAAATATCTGGACTACCCGCTATTATGAAACCACAGGCAAAGGAGGGCAATTCCAGATAAATAAATTTTGGAAGCAGCTCGCCGGCTCCTATGGCATCGGCCTCCGCTTCAACCTCGAATACTTCATACTCCGCTTTGACATGGCCATGAAAGCCGTCAACCCTGCCTACTCTCCCTCCGAGCGCGGCTATCTTCCGCTCACTCATCCCAAACTATCACGCGACTTCACTTTCCACTTCGCCGTCGGCCTGCCATTCTAATGGTCGCAGATGCCGATTTATCTACGTACTAATAACGAGAAACAGCCCCGGACACGTTTGTTGAGGCCTTAAAACGCATAGAAATATCGTGCGGATTTGCAGAGATGTCGTGCGGACTTGCAGAAAAGGCCTGCGCATCCGTTTTTTGAGCCTCGGCATTTGTTTTTTCATCGTGAAACTTTAAAAATCTTATAAGAATTTCTAAAAAACCTTATAAGAATTCCCGGAAATTTATATAAGAATTTTTCATTTTTCACGACATTTCTACGAGTTTCGAGGCTAAAAAATCGTGCGCGCAGGCCTTTTCTGCGAACTTCGAGACCCTTTTGTACGAGTTTGAGGGGGTTAAATGCGCGAAGGTGGGGGTATGACAAAAAATTGGAGGGGGTATGGTAAAATTTCGGCGAGATTATAATACAACTTTGAGGGCATTTATTACTGCGAAATAAAAGTTATTTACTATCTATGCAGCGTTCTCACGCCTAAACGTCAATATATTGATGCAGGGAAAGCATTCTGCGGTGGTAGTTTGCAGTGGTGGGAATACCATATATGGGAAAGCGTTTATCTTCGCTTTGTTTTCTACAACTTGAAATCCTGAGAAAATTTCATAACACCAGGAACAACTGCAACGATAGATGCTCATGGATATGTTATGGACGACCAAAGGTGCGCACAGATGTACTATTGCAATCTCTTAATGAGGTAATAATGGGGACGTGAAGGCGAATATCAAGCAAAAGTGTACGATATTGGAGGAATTTATTTCTATTTGTCCGAGCACCCACAAGGTAAGGACAAAAATTCACACACTTCTGCATTACTCGAAGCCATAAAAGCACATAACATTTAAGATAACAGAAATAAACAAAGCGACACGCAACAGCCCTAAGGGCTGTTGCGTGTCTAAGTTAGGATATAAACAGATTACCACAAAGCTATTTTGCCACCAACGCCTAAATCTAATGTGGCGGTAGCGATGCCTAATCCTTTGAAAAGCAGACTTAATACAAAGTGATAGGAGAAAATTTGTCGTTCGTTTACAAATAGGCAAACAAACGGCAATTTATTCTCTCTCAAGGGCGTCTGCGACAAGGCGCAGAGTGAGTGTCGGTACGCCGAGAGCAGCAAGTAAAGAGCGGTCATCGGCAGAAAAAGAGCTAATGTCGGAACGCGTATAATAATCTATAGCTTTCACAACATCGCCGCAAGCTAAAGCAGCGTGGCCGGCATTAAACCAATCAGCGCCGCGTAGCGGTTCCATAGCGAGCAAGCGCTGATAGAGATGGAGCAGGCTGTTCAGCTCTGTAGCCATATCTATTCCTTCCTGCGATTGGGCTAAACGCTTCATGCTGCACCACGCCAGCAGACGGACGACACGGATTTGATTAGGACGCAGGAAATCTTCTTGATAAAGCACATTGCAAGCCTCGGCATACTGCTCGGTCTGGCTAAGTGCGACGGCATAAGAGTAAAGGGAGAGAGCGGATTCCTCGCGCGCGAAAAGCTGTTGGTAAATCTTTATGGCTTCCAACGGTCGCCCCTCGGACATCAGGCACGAGGCATAGAGGGCTTGCATATCGTCGGACAGGCTGTGGCCGCGTTTTTCACACTGCTGAAAGGTGTCGACTGCGGAATGGCTGTCCTTGAGCATGGCAAAACAGAAGGCTTTGCGCTGCAGCATTTCGGGGGCATCGCTGTCTGCAAAGAGATAGGTGCTATTGAGATGGAGCGACTGGCGGTAGAGACGCATCTTGAGGGCATAACGCGACACGAAATCGAGTTCGTGCGGTTCAAGGCGCGGCTTCAGCAACGGCGCATCGAGAAATAGCATCTCGGCACTGGCAATGAATGGATTGCCGTCGGGTTCGTGCTCCATGCGAATGGTGAAATAGCGATAGAGGTCTTGCAGATATGTGCCGGCGTAAGCCATAACAGACGAATAGACCGCGCTTACCGGCACATCGGAGAACAATGTGTTGTAGGCGGAGAGGATTCGCTCGCGCTCCTCGCGCATAAGGTCTTGCGCCGAGGCTGATTGGAGGTCGAGCTCCTGCATCTGCAACATAAGCATCTGGCTGAACGACTGTGGCATAGAGGAGAGCATGGAGACAAGAGAGTGCTTGTCGCTGTCGCAGAGATGTGAGAGATTGAGCAGAGGCGCAAGTGTGCTGAGAGTAGAGTCAAACTGGGGCGTAGATACCGATGCGGGCTTGAGCCAATTGCGTGTCTCGCGGAAAAATGGAAATGCCTTCATCTGCCGAAACTGCTGATACATCATATCGAGCCCGCGATGAGTCATATCGGAGACTTGCTTGATGCGATCCTGTATGGAACGGACAATCTCGGGGTCTACACCAGGGGGGAGCTCCGGGTCTTCGTCTTCAAGGAGGTTCTTGAGTTCGTCCATGCCACTGATATGACCTTTGAGCTTGTTGATGAGCGACATGAAGTCTTGGTCGAGTGTCTGGCGAATGCGATGTGTCTGGTACTGCACGAGACACTGCAGCTGGAGCATGACGAACGCTTTGTTGATCTCGGGTTTGAACTCAAAAAAGAGTGGCATAGGACGAACAGCAAAGCGTTGGCGATAGTACATGGCAGCCAAAGCGATGCCGACGAGGGCATGTGCGAAAAGGACGGCATCATCGGAAGTGGCAGGGGCGTCATAACTGTCAGCTATGTTGATCAACATATTGAGTTTGGGAGGGTCGTAATAGCTGAGCAGGGAGAGGGTCAAGGCGCTGACGAGCCATTGTTTCTCGGCACCGCTGATAACAGAGCCTGCAAAGAGGCTTTCAAGGTCGTCGTATTCTTCTTCGGTCATTGTGTCGGCTACCCAGATATAGTCGAACAGCTCTTCCAACAGAACGGCACGCGCGTTGTCTTCTGTCGAGGGGGTATCTGTGTCGTCTTCAAGGATTTGCTCCATCAATAACTGGGGAGTAGCAGCCTGCAGACGGCGTGTATAGTAGACGAGGGTGCGCCTCTGACGGGCAACGGTGCGAAGTTTGGAATAATAGTGGCCGGTAGAATCGTGAAAGCCCATCTGGCGTTTGATTTTCTCCGCCATATCGAGGGTGCGGTCAAGAATATCGTTGTAAATATCGAGACGGCGCGTGTCCTCGACGCCATCGGCAAAGTATTTTAGCATTAAAGTGTATGTCTCCTCGATCTTTACCTGCTCGTCTAAGAGTGTCCAACTCTGGAGCTGCATGAGTTGTTCCTTCTGGAGGCGAATGGCCTTGAGTAGATGCCCCGAGACGATGAGGTCAAGGGTCTGGCTGTAATGTTGAAAGGGAGTCATAAACTAAATGGCGTCAAAACGAACCGTGAGATTGGGGTGCCGTCATGGCTGCACGAAGAGTGTGTCACCGGTATAGCCCGAGGTGGCGGCATTGAGCCTCAACCACTCTGCGACAAGGGTTTTATTCTTATCGTCGGGGGCAGAGGTGGCGGCAAAATGGAGTTTGGGATTAAGGAGGGTGTCAATAGCGTGGCCGAGAAAGAGGGATTGGCGAGTTTGGTCGCTTATCTGCGGCATTCTCGCGTTGCTTCGCAACTTGGCAACGACAATATCATATGCTCGGCTTAGCTTAGAGAGCTGCACCTCCTTTGTGCGCAAAGAATTGGTGTTGAAAGCAAAGCCTGCAAGCCCCGTAAGGCTATCGTGCCGGACTTTCAAAGAAGGATAGTCGGCACTCTGCGCCTTGAGTGCCTGCTGGGCATTGAACACGACGGCATCTAACTGACCGGACTTGAGCATTCGCAAACGCAACTCGACACTATTGATCTGGGGGCGCAGGATTTGTCCCTTGCGGTTCTTAATCTGGGTAATGATATTGTCGATAAAGAAATCTTCAAGGGAGTTGCGTGTGCCGGCAATCATGCGATCGTCGAGCTGCTCGACCTTGCTGACGCGCAGGGTGCGATTAGGCACAAGATAGAGGGGACGATGAGTGGCGAAAGCGAACTTCAGCGGTTTCTTGTGCCACTGCCACCAGCCGACGCGGAACATATCTGTCAGCACGACATCTGCTTTTCCATCGACGAGGGCTTTCTCTGCGTCCATCTGCGAACGGAAGACATCCATCTCCACACTCACACCGAGCGAGTCGAACACTCCCCAATCATTGGCGAGTGCAAGTGGGAGCGCGTCAAGCGACGGAAAGACAGCGACCTTAACAAGCAGGCTGTCGGCGACTTTTTCTGCCTTTATAGGGACTTTATCACTGCTTCCGCAAGCAGAAAAAAATAAAATGGCGGCCAACAGCATCATCACAACGCCAACACTATATACCTTATTATATATATGTGTGTGAATTGTCATTGCGAGTAACGCTGTTGGCCGCCGTATTAACAGAATTGTCTATAAACGATTATTCGCCCTTGATAGCTGCGATGCCGGGGAGCACCTTGCCCTCAATGGCTTCGAGCAAAGCACCGCCGCCAGTGGAGATGTAAGAAACCTGATCAGCAAGACCGAACTTGTTGATGCAAGCTACGGAGTCGCCACCGCCAATAAGCGAGAACGCGCCCTCATTTGTTGCCTCAGCGATGGCATCTGCCACAGCCTTGGAACCTGCAGCGAAGTTGTCGAACTCAAATACGCCAGCAGGACCATTCCATAGAATAGTCTTTGCGCCCTTAATAGCATCGGCAAACTTCTTACGAGTTTCAGGACCGGCATCCAAACCTTCCCAGCCCTCAGGAATTGCCATTGAAGGACAAATCTGGCTATTAGCATCATTTGCAAACTTGTCGCCAACGACAGAGTCTACGCCCAGCACGAGCTCTACTCCGTTTTTCTTGGCCATATCTTCCACGCCCAGAGCAACATCGAGCTTGTCAAGCTCAACAATCGAGTTACCGATATTACCGCCGTGAGCCTTCATGAAAGTATAAGTCATACCGCCGCAAAGAATGAGCTTGTCAACCTTGCCCAGCAAATTCTCGATGATGCCAATTTTGCTGCTGACCTTAGAACCACCCATGATGGCGACAAACGGACGCTTTATATTGCTTAACACATTGTCGACGGCCTGCACTTCTTTCTCCATAAGGAGACCGAGCATCTTGTTGTCGGCATCGAAGTAATCAGCAATGACTGCTGTAGAGGCGTGCTTGCGATGAGCTGTTCCGAATGCATCATTAATATAGCAATCAGCGTAACTTGCCAAATGCTTAGCGAAGTCTTTCTGGCTGGCCTTCATGGCTTTCTTAGCTTCGTCGTAGGCAGGGTCAGCTTTGTCGATACCTACAGGCTTGCCCTCCTCCTCGGGATAGAAACGGAGGTTTTCCAGCAAAAGCACCTCGCCCGGCTTAAGAGCGGCGGCCTGTGTATCTGCCTTCTGGCAGTCGTCTACAAAAACAACGGGAGTGCCGAGCTTCTCGCTAACGGCATCTACAATCTGCGAAAGACTCATCTTTGGGTTGACCTTGCCCTTAGGCTTGCCCATGTGGCTCATAAGAATGAGAGAACCGCCTTCTTCTAACACCTTCTTGAGAGTTGGCAGCGCGCCACGAATACGAGTATCATCGGTAATCTTACCATTCTCATCGAGTGGCACATTGAAGTCCACACGCACGATTGCCTTTTTACCGGCAAACTTGTAATCATTGATTGTCATAGCTTTTTGTTTATTGGTTTTAGGTTAATTTGTCTTGTTGTAGTGTTTGCAAAATGCCGTCATTGCGCATTTGGCACACTTCGGAGCGCGCGCAGTGCAGGTGTAACGACCAAGATACAGCAACCAGAAGTGCGATTGTGCCACAAGATGCGGAGCAATGTGCTTTTTGAGTTCCAACTCCACGGCAAGCGGAGTCTTACATCTCTCGGGCACAAGTCCTAATCTGTGGCTGACCCTAAAAACATGGGTATCAACAGCCAAAGCCGCTTCCTTGTAGACTATTGCAAGTATCACATTAGCAGTCTTGCGCCCAACACCAGGCAAACGCGTAAGTTCCTCCATTGTAGAAGGCACTTCGCCATCAAAATCACTGACTATTTGCTGCGAAAGCCCCTTAAGATAGCTGGCTTTGCTATTAGGATAGGAAACAGAACTGATTAGATGCAGAATATCCTCCAGCTCCGCTTTCGCCATCTGCTCTGCGGTAGGATATTTGGCGAACAAGGTGGGCGTAATCATATTCACGCGCTTGTCTGTGCACTGCGCGGAAAGCACTACAGCCACCAGCAACTGAAAAGGACTGCCAAAGTCCAGCTCCGTATCCACTGGGGGCATCTGCTCTGCGAGTTTGGAAAGCACTTTGTCGTATAACTCTACCTTTTTCACCTAAATACTTGTTTTATTTTAAGGCAATCTTGTTCACACGCCTGATATGGCGACCGCCTTCAAACTCGCCAGCGAGAAAAGCGTCCATAATCTGGCGTGCAGTGTCGTTGTCAATGAAACGACCAGGCATCACAAGCACATTAGCATCATTGTGCTGACGAGAAAGCGTAGCAATCTCGGGCATCCAAACAAGTGCCGCCCTCACTTTGGGGTGCTTATTTAGCGTCATGCTGATACCCTCGCCACTACCACAAATAGCGATGCCACATACCAGCGTCCCATCGTCAATAGCTTCGCCCAACTTGTGAGCAAAATCGGGATAATCGCAACTTACTTCGTCATAGCAGCCGAAATCCTCATATTCCAACGATTTTTCCGTCAAATATTCCTTCACAAACTGCTTCAGCGCGTAGCCTGCGTGGTCAGATGCCAATCCTATCTTCATTCTGCCAGATATTTTTTTATCTGATTATAAACATTTTCCGCGTTGAATCCGAAGGTTTCGTCCAGTACTTTGTAATGAGCCGAGTAGCCAAAACTCTCTACACCGAACACACGACCATGACTGCCGACAAGACCTTGCAGATTGACGGGCAGACCAGCAGTAAGACCGAACTTCTTTATACCAGCAGGCAGGACTTTGTGCTGATAAGAGATGTCGTTGGTACGGAACAAGCCCTCGGAAGGAATACTAACGATGCGGAATTTTACACCATCCTTGCGGAGATATTCGGAAGCCTCGACAAGCGTAGAAACTTCCGAGCCTGTAGCCACAAGGACTATCTCGGGATTTTCTTCTGGCACAACGATGTATCCACCTTTCTTGGCACCGTTATAATCAGTGTTCGCAGGCAAATCTACGATATTCTGACGGCTTAAAATAATTGCGGTAGGAGTATTTTTGTTTTCAAGAGCCATACGCCAGCACACTATAGTCTCATGAACATCGGCAGGGCGTATCACAAGCAGCGAATTACGGCCGCTATGATTCTTCATCTTTTCAAGCAAGCGTATCTGCGCCTCTTGCTCGATGGGCTGATGAGTCGGACCGTCCTCGCCGACACGGAAAGAATCGTGGGTCCATATAAATACGACAGGCAACTCCATTAGCGCAGCCATACGGATAGCCGGTTTCATGTAGTCGCTGAACACAAAGAAGGTGCCCATTGCAGTAATGACGCCACCATGGAGCGTCATGCCGATACACAAGCAAGCCATAGTCAGCTCGCTGACACCAGCCTGCAGGAAGTTGCCACCAAAGTCGTTGGGCTGGATATTACGGGTCTGCTTGAGGAAGCCATCAGTCTTGTCAGAGTTGCAAAGATCGGCGGAAGAAACAATCATGTTCTCAACCTTGCGAGCCAACTCGGCAAGCACGGCAGAAGAAGCGTTACGAGTAGCATCACCGCTCTTTACTGCGATATTATCCCAGTCAATCTGCGGCAGACGGTTGGCAAACCAGTCGTTTTGCTTTGCCGCAGCTTCAGGATTCTGTTGCGCCCAGATAGTTTCTGCCTTCTGGCGTTCCTTAACAATCTGCTTCAATTCGTTTGCACGCGCCTCATATAATTGCTTAACCTCATCAAGAATGACAAAAGCATTGTCGGGGTCTCCACCGAGGTTGCGTACAGTATTAACATAGGCATCGCGACCAAGCGGCGCGCCGTGCGTCTTGCAATTACGCTCCAGCGACTTACCTTCAGCGTCAAGACAACCCTTACCCATCACGCATTTGCCTATAATGAGGGTCGGACGCTCCTGTTCGGCAAGCGCATTGTCTAAAGCTGCGCGAATTTCTTCAACATTGTTGCCGTCGATGGTCAGTACATTCCAATTCCACGCCCTATACTTCATAGCAGTATTCTCGTCCGACACCGTGCCGCACTCCGTAGAGAGCTGGATGTCGTTAGAGTCGTAGAACATAATCAGATTGTTCAGCCCGAGAAATCCAGCCATGCGCCCTGCGCCCTGCGAAATCTCCTCTTGAATACCACCATCGCTGATATAAGTGTAAATCTTCTCCTTAAGGAATGAATCGTTGCCCAGATGGGCAGCAAGAAACTTGGCAGCGATAGCCGCACCCACAGCATAGACATGACCCTGCCCCAATGGGCCGGAAGAGTTCTCGATGCCGCGCTCAACATTGAGTTCAGGGTGTCCGGGAGTAACCGATTGCAAGCGACGGAAGTTCTTAAGCTCGTCAATAGTGAACTTGCCCGTCAATGCCAGCTGCGAATAGAGCATAGCCGACATGTGGCCGGGGTCAAGGTAGAAACGGTCGCGAGTTTCCCATTTCGGATTTTCGGGATCGTATACCAGATATTCAGAAAAAAGAACATTGATGAAGTCCGCACCGCCCATAGCGCCACCCGGGTGCCCGGAATTTGCGTTTTCCACCATTGCCGCCGACAAAATTCTGATATTATCGGCCGCTTTGTTCATCAGTTCCGTAGGATTCTTCATGTTTTTTTGAATAATTACAGAGATATTTTGCTTATTATCTTGTTTGGCGTTGCTTTCGTCGTTCTCCGCTGCGAATTTAGCAATAAAATTACACCTCAGCAAGTCCGCCTTATTTATTTATAAGGTAGAGTGTTGCTTAATCAGCTCCAGAAACTCATCACGAGTCGCCTTGTTGGTAAAAGCACCGGTAAAATCGCTGGTAGTCGTAACAGAGTTTTGCTTCTCCACGCCACGCATCTGCATACACATGTGCTTAGCCTCTATAACCACCATCACACCCAGCGGATTGAGCGCCTGCTGTATGCAATTCTTGATTTGGGTGGTCATACGCTCCTGCACCTGCAGGCGATGGCTGAATATATCCACCACACGGGCGATTTTGCTCAGACCAGTGATGTAGCCGTTCGGGATATAAGCCACATGAGCCTGCCCATAGAAGGGGAGCAGATGGTGTTCGCATAGGGAATAAAAGTTTATCTCCTTCACGATTACCATTTGGCGGTAATCTTCCTTAAATTTAGCCGACTGCAGCACCGCCATCGGGTCCATACGATAGCCTTGCGTGAGGGTCATCATCGCTTTAGCCACGCGCGAGGGAGTTTTCAGCAAGCCCTCGCGTTGCGGGTCTTCGCCTAACAGAGCCAATTCTTGGCGAAAAATATCCTCTAATGCTTGCAGCGTTTGCGGATTATGTTCTAACTGTTCCATATCTTAATATATCGGCACTTTTACACGCGACTTTACGACCGTCATGCCCTTCGTGCCGAGCAGACCGGAAGCCTTAATCTTACGAATCAAGGCATCGGCATCTTCTTTGTTCACAAAATCGCCGGCAACGCAGATCCAATGCGGCGAAACGAAGTGCATATACACCGGCACATCGGGAAAGACGCGCTTAAAATCGTGCCCGGCCTGCTGTGCATTCTCTTTGTCGGCACGCGAGCCGCCGCCAACGAAGAATTTAACTCTCCAGCCAATCTGAGTGGTGTAGGCAATTGGTCTGCCGCCCACATTTTCCGTCTTTTTAGTAACAGCAGGAGCTGTGGGCGCAACCGAATTTTGCTTTTTAGCCGGCGCAGCGGATTTAGGCGGCACAGGGTTTTGCTTAGGTGCTGGCTTAGGCGCAGGAACAGGCTCCGGCTCGCGTCCATTGACCAGAAGGTCAAGCTCTTTGTCCTGCTTAAGCTGCACTTTAGCCTTCTGCTGCAATCGCTGAGTAAAGGTAAGTCTGGCAGATGCCGGCAAAGCCAGCATCAATGCCAGTACCAATATTTCAGTCGAGCGCCTCATTGCCTCTAATCCTTAGCACTCTGTGTTCTTACTTCCAGGCGTCGATGATACCCTTGAAGTCAGCAGCCTTCAGCGCTGCGCCACCAATCAGACCGCCGTCCACATTAGGCTTAGCGAAGAGCTCCTTAGCATTGCTGGGCTTGCAGCTGCCGCCATACTGGATCGTGGTGTTCTCTGCCACCTCGGCGCCGAACTGCTTGGCAATCTCAGAGCGGATAAAGGCGTGCATCTCCTCTGCCTGGTCGGCGGTAGCGGTCTTGCCGGTGCCGATAGCCCACACGGGCTCGTAAGCAAGCACGATATTAGAGAACTGCTCGGCAGTAAGGTCGTAAAGCGAACCTGCAAGCTGGGCAGCCACTACTTCATTCTGCTTGCCAGCCTCGCGTTCCTCGAGCACCTCGCCGATACAGAAGATAACCTTCAAGCCATTAGCCAGCGCAAGGTTCACTTTCTCCTTAAGAATCTCGGGAGTCTCGCCGTAGTATGCGCGACGCTCGCTGTGGCCGAGGATAACATACTCAGCGCCGGTGCTCTTAACCATAGCAGCGCTTACTTCGCCGGTGTAAGCACCCTTTTCTTTGTCGGCACAGTTCTCTGCGCCTAATTTGATGACATTAGTGTCGAGCATAGGAGCTACAGTAGCCAGATGAATAAACGGAGTGCAGATTACCACGCCGCAATTAGGCTTGTCGGCAGCAAGCATGTCGTTCAGTTCTTTTGCGAGGGCCACACCTTCTTGCAGGGTCATGTTCATTTTCCAGTTACCTGCCACGATTTTTTGTCTCATAGTCTTGTTGTTTTTTAGGTTTATTATGTTTGTATTTATTTTATTGTCAGTCTCTGAATTATTCGTCTTTGCAGCATTATTTTGCTTCTCGCTCCTCTGGAAAATAGCGAGGATTCTCCTCCTTCTCTTCACAAAATTAGACACAAAGATTATCAGCATCAGCGGAAGCAAGTACCACATCAATATACGCAGCAGCACCCTGCCGCTATTACCCACGCCGGCCTCCAACTGACGCTCGTCGATGTTATTCTTAACGCTCAGATTCGGCAAATGGTTGCAGCTCCATTTATTGCGGATTACTCCGTCGCGCAGCAGCATCAGCCCGGGGTTGGAACGCACCATCGTCTTAAGCAGAGTGTGGTCGGCCTGCAAGAATTTAAACTGCACATCGTTGTAATAGCACCACTGGCGCACCTCTTCAATGGGCGAAGCAGTCAGACAGTACATCTCGTAGCCTCTATCCACGCACCAGTCGCCAATATCAGCCAGCGGCTCGATAGCACTGGCGTCAGCATCGCGCAGCAGCGGGGCGATAACAAGCATTTGAGGCTCCTTGCTAAACAGCAGTTGCGCCGTCTGGTCTTCGCCGAGCGTGTCGACCGCCATAAAGTCGGAGATTTCCTCCGGTTTGATGTCTTCGTGGGAAGGAAAGACCATCTCCCTCAGATTTGCCCCTATCTTATACTGGCGAAAGTCGATGAGCGGCAAATAATGGATAGAGCGCAGGCAGAAAATGAAGATAAACACGCAAGTATAGAGCGACACAGGCCATTGCCAGCCCTCAGGCACCAGCGATTTAGCCATCTGCGGGTGGCGTGCAAGCAGGATTGCCAGCGCCAGCAACACTATGTTTTTAGCTAAGGTCTGCGCATCGGTCAGCGAAATCCACTCGCCGAAGCAACCGCAGTCGCTCACGGGGTGAAACACAACCAGCAATATTGAAATGATGGCGAACACCGTAGTAAACAGCAGCGTAGCCACAGCAGTAAACTTGCGGCGTAATCCAAGCAGCAGGTAAATGCCCAAAACAAATTCCGCACAGCACAAGACCACAGCAATCACCATCGACATATTGAGCCAGTCGACATGATTAATGTACACGGCGTGCAGATACTCCTCTATTTTGTAGCTGAAGCCGCGCGGGTCAACCGCTTTGACGAAGCCGGACAAGATATAGGTGCAGCCCAACATCAGGCGCACTATCGGCATCGCTATCTTCAGCAGTTTCTGGGGCATGTCGTTGTACTAAGATTTCTGTTCTTCGCCTTCGAGTTTCAGTTTGATTAGGGCGAAGACAGCATAGTTGAGCATATCCATATAGTTGGCGTCTACCCCCTCGCTTACAAGGGTAGCCCCTTGCAGTTCCTCTATCTGCTTGGTGCGGAACACTTTCATCAGTATCAAATCCGTGTAGGAGGCGATGCGCATCATGCGCCAAGCCTCGTCATAGTCGTGATTTTTGCGCACCATCAGCTCGTAGACCGCCTTAACATTGCTGTCGTACTCCGCCAAAGCCTCGGCAGGAGTCATATCCTCCTTGTCGGCGACCCCTTTGTGCAGCTGTATCAGCCCTATAATGCTGTAGTTGACGATACCTATGAACTCCGAAACCTCTCCCTCGTCAATCATGCTCGTTCCCTTCATCTGAAGCGAGCGAATGCGGTTTGCCTTGATATAAATCTGGTCAGTAATCGACTGCGGCCGCATAATGCGCCACGCAGCCCCATAGTCGTGCAGCTTTTTCTCAAAGAGACTGCGGCACATCTTCATCACTTCGGCAAACTGTTGGTTGGTATCTGCCATAAACATATAATTTCGCCACAAAATTAGCAATAAATTCTCACTTGCTGCAACCTATAAATACAAAAACGCCTCCGTGCAGAAAAAATATCGCTTCCTCGGCCAATATTTCAGGATATTTTTGCGACATTTGCAAACAAGACATAAAATTTCAGCCTATATGCGCACACGCGTAACAATATTTATATACTTATGCCTCATAGCGACCCTTGAGGTTGCGGCACAACAAGTGATATACCAGCCCGCCGACTCCCTGCGCATCACGCAACTGCTGCGCGAGGGCATAAGCCAATCTCAAGACACCAGCCTGCCCCTCTATTACGGCAAACAGTTTATAGGTATCCCCTATGTGGCCTCCACACTCGAGGTAAACTATGTGGAAAACCCGCAGACGGCGCACGAACAACTCATCGTCAACACCCGCGAGATGGACTGCACCACATTTGTGGAGACCGTCTGTGCCCTAACCCTCACCACGCGGCAGCGCAGCACCTCCTTCGCCGACTATTGCCGCAACCTGCAGCGGCTAAGGTACAGGGGCGGCATCATCGACTGCTACTCCTCGCGCAATCACTACTTCTCCACATGGATAGACAATGCCGAAGCCCTCGGCATCGCTCGCGAAATAGGGCAAGAAGACAGTCCGCTGTTCAGCAGCACCAAGCAGCAGGTCATCAACTACATGACCACGCACCCCAATCAGTACCCTGCCTTACGCAATGAGGGCGGCAGCATATTTTTACCTGCCATACGGGCAGCAGAGCGCGCCATCACTCGCACCGAGCACTACATTCCGACCTCTAAACTTCATCTGCCCAAAGCGCAGCTCAACTGCGTGGAGGACGGCGACATTCTGGCTATGGTAACAAGCAAGGCCGGCTTGGATGTGAGCCACCTCGGCCTTGCCGTGTGGGGCGAAGACGGTCGGTTGCACCTGCTCAACGCATCAAGTCTTCACCACAAGGTGGTGCTTGAGCAGCGCACCTTGCAGCAATACCAACAAAGCCAGAAGACTCAGCTCGGCATCAGAGTAATCAGGCTCAAAGATTAGACAAATGACGCACATTTCCCTCAACGGAATACGCCTCTACGGCTTTCATGGTGTGAGCGCCGAGGAGCAGCAAGTCGGTTCGTGGTTTGAGATAGACCTCGTCATCTCGGCTGCCGTCAGCGACGCAGCATTGCTCGACGACGACTTAAGCGGCACTATCGACTATTCTCTGGTTCTGCACATTGTTCAGACGCAGTTCGCCACTCCTTCACGCCTGCTCGAGCATCTTGCCCACCGCACCGCCACCGCCTTGCTCAACGCTTTCCCTATGGCACAGGAAGCGGACATCACTGTCCACAAACTCGCTCCGCCCATGCGCGGCCATGTGCGCAGTGCTGCAGTGCGCCTAACACTCGCACGAAAATAAGTTCCAGCCACACTTAACGTCAATCTTTGCACACCTAACTTCGTTGAACCTCATAGAAAAGGCCTCCGCGCCAGTTTTTTTGGCCTCGGCGCGCGTAGAAATGTCGTGAAAGCTGAAAAAATCTTATAAGAATTTTCAAAAATTATTATATAAATTCCTGGAAATTCTTATAAGGTTTTTTTAAAATTCATATATGATTTTTTAAAGTTTCACGATGAAAAAACAAACGCTGAGGCTCAAAAAACTGGCGCGGAGGCCTTTTCTGCAAGTCCGCACGACGTTCCTTACCGCGTGCACGAGAATTAAGACAAGTTGCACAACA
>JAFLUU010000170.1 GCA_022508585.1 Prevotellaceae bacterium
CTTCACGACATTTCTACGCGCGCCGAGGCCCAAAAATCGCGCGCGGAGGCCTTTTCTGCGAACTTCGAGAGGGTAAGCTACGAAAAGGAGGGAGTTAGGTAAAACTTTGAAAGGATTAGGTAATGGTTGCACGACTTTAGAGAAAACAATAACCGCGTGAGATATAGCGCCCACGCGGTTACAAACATATTGGAAAAGAGTGTGTTACTTCACATAAACCTTTTTGACGCTGCCGTCGCTCATGCGCAAGATGTTAAGGCCATGCTGCGGAGCGTCGAGGCGACGACCATTCAGATCATAGCGCGCCACTATAGTGGCAGGCTCATGCTCTATAGGCTCGGTAGACATCTCTCCAATGCCCGTCGGGTCATCGCCGGTAGAGAAGACCTGTTCCTCGCCGTAGTAGGTGTCGCCCTCAGATGTCGTTGCGAATGCGACATAATGATATGTGGCATTGTAATCGAGACCTGTGAGATTGGCGGTCATTACCTGCCCGTCAGCCTCCACTATCAGGGCATCGCCGGGAATGGTGGCAATGGTGCTCGCGCCCCATGCGTTGGAGCCTGCGACCGACACGCTCTTCCAGTATTTGAAACCCTGCGATGTTATCTTGTCAGTACCAGTCATAGCATAACCCTTGACAAGAGCTGTATTCCCCTCGACATTTATGCTGGCGTAGGTGTGCACCGTAGGCTCGAAATAGGAGGTGTTGCTCGGGTCGAGACCAACCCAATCGCCGTAATAATATCTTCCATCAGGTGAGAGGTAATACGGACGATATTTCCAAAGTTTCTCTGTGTTGAGATTGCGAATATATCCTTCCATAGTACCATTGTAGATATACGCACCACCAGTGTTGGAGGCAAAGTCGTCTGACCAATCAGTACGGCGCCATTCAAAACCGACGTTCGTTTCTTCTTCGTCAAGATTGGACTGAGCCGCTACGATGACATTGCCTAAACTCACAACCTTGGGCTGCAAAGTCGTCAACTTAACGCTTGCCGTTGCTCTTTCTTCTGTTGTAGAATAACTCCAACCATTAGTTATAACTTTATAGACAAATGTATATGTCTCTTGCGGATTAAGATTTGTCATAGAGTATTTATTACCACTAATGCGTGCGACCAAATTTGTAGAATTAGTAGACTTACCTTTATATACTGCGATAGTCTGTTCAGTAACATCTGCATCTCCTTTTACATAAGTACCTGTAGCGGACAAGGAAGAGGCTGTCCCGCCTATGCTTAAAGAAGGATAAATTGATGCGGTCGCAAATTTGTTATTTACCTCGATATAAAAAGGAGAAGATGTATCATCTAACATATCTCCCAAAGCAATATACAAAGTATAAGTATAATTATCTTGAGGGCGCAAATCTGACATCATTATATTCTCGCCATGTGTCTCTTTATATTCTCCATTATCCTTATAATAAAATCTATATTCATCATAAAGATTTGTTGCTTTCATAGTAATTGTCCTTTGCGTAGAAGATACTTTCTCGAATGTAGGACACGGTAGTTGTATTTTACTATCCACATCACGAACTTTATCACATCCCCCTTTCCACAAAGCTAACAAACCTTTCGTTCCTCTTTTTGCATAAAAAGCCAGATTATAACTACAACCAGAAAACGGATAACTGCTAAAACTTGTACATTCACTTGGCCAGACTACCCTTGATAATTTACTACAGTTCTCGAAAGCCATATAGGGTATAGACGTAAGACTATCAGGTAGAGTAACTGAGGTTAGGCCACTGCAATAAGCGAACGCATACTCGCCAATCTTTGTTACACTGTTGGGAATGTTTACCGAAGTCAAACCACTGCAATCAGCGAACGCATACTTGCCAATCGAGGTTACGCTGTTGCCAATGTTTACCGAAGTCAAACCACTGCAATAAGCGTATTTGTAAGTTGCTAAATTACAACAACTTGATAATTAAACGGTAGAAAAGTAATAAGGTGAAATCTATGATGGTTCAAAAAGACAAACATTTAATATTTTTTAACTTCTTATTACAGATTCGAGCAGTGCGAGGAGGTAATAAACGACAAGTACTCTGTCAACATCCCCATGCGCTATTACTGGAAGGGTAAATTCCGCAAGGGATACATAAATATCACGAATCCGTTCCGTGGAACATGGGTTGTA
>JAFLUU010000171.1 GCA_022508585.1 Prevotellaceae bacterium
TTGAAAATTCTTATAAGATTTTTTCATTCTTCACGACATTTCTACGAGTTTCGAGGCCCAAAAATCGCGCGCGCACGACGTTTCTGCGAACTTCGAGGAGGTTAGCTAAAGATTGCACCAGCAAAGCTGTATGGAACTGCTGCAAAGGTGGCTGTTTGTTGCTAAATGGTGCAGTTGCTTCATGAATTGTAAATGGTCTATGGCTAAATAGTGAGTGGTAAAGCGGTTTTTCATGTTTTTTGCTTGCCCATTAGTGTTATTTTCTTAACTTTGCCTCATTAGTTGGTGGTGGCAGCGAGCCGCCGCCCCTGCAATGATTATGTGGAATAGATACAAGATGACGGGGCAGATGCTGTTGGTGCTGATAAGCGCAGCTATCATCGTTTACTTCATGCCCCATGAGCACACCTTTACCTACGATTACTCGATGGGCAAGCCCTGGAAGTACTCGCAGCTGATAGCGGAGTACGACTTCCCTATCTATAAGTCCGACGACCAGATGGCTGCAGAGCGCGACAGCGTGCAACGGCAGCTTAAGCCCTTCTTCAATTACGAGGCGTCGGTGGGTCAGTTGCAGGTGAGCAACCTGCGCCACGACTTTGCCAAGATGTCTTCCTCGCAGGTGGGGGCTCGCGAGCGCGCCGAGTTGCCGCGGCTGTTGGAGGAGGCTTATGCTCGCGGCGTGGTCAGCCAGCATGACCATGCCGTAGTGGCTGACAGCGCCACGGAGATCAGTGTGATCCACGGGGGCTCGGCACAGCTCAAGCCTGTGGCTGCTCTGTTCTCGCCTCGCATGGCATACGAATTTATAGTGCGCAAAGCCGACTCGCTGCATATCTCTCATGAGGTTGTGGCGCGCCTTAACATCAACGACTACATCACTCCCAACCTCGTTTACGACGCTCAGCGCACTGCACTTTCGCGTCGGGAGGCTCTCTCCAACATAGCCCCCAGCGTGGGCATGGTTCAGAGCGGCCAGAAGATTATCGACCGCGGCGAAATTGTAACTGACTACACGATGCGCGTGCTACAGTCCCTGCAGAAGGAAACCGCCAAGCGCAGCGACAATGATGCGTCGGCCATGCTGCTCATAGTGGGGCAGATGATCTGTGTGACGATACTGCTCGGCGTGTTTATGACCTATCTCGTGCTCTATCGCATCGATTATGCCAACAGCTGGCGCAGCGTGTCCATGTTGCTGAGCCTTATCCTCAGCTTCTCGGTGGCCGCCCTGCTGGTGCTGCAGCCCACCGAGCAGAATGTGTACATTATCCCCTTCGCTATGGTGGCTATCTTCGTCCGCGTGTTCATGGACTCGCGCACTGCGTTCGCCGCGATGCTGACTATCATCTGCATTTGCTCGCTTTCGCTCCATAGCGCCTACGAATTCATCCTGCTTGAGTTCGTGGCGGGACTCACGGCCATCTATTCGCTCAAGGAGCTCAACTCGCGCTCCCAGCTGTTCCGCACGGCGCTCATCATTACCGCGGTTACTGCGCTGATCAAGCTCGGCTACGACCTCAGTCAGGGCTTTATACTCAGCACTCTCGACCCGACGTGGTACAGGCGCATCGCTATCAGCGGCGTGCTCCTCCTGTTTGCCTATCCACTGATGCTGCTGTTCGAGAAGTTCTTCGGTTTTATCTCCAGCGTAACGCTTGTGGAACTCTCCAACGTCAATACGCCGCTGCTGCGCCGCCTGTCCAAAGAGGCGCAGGGCACCTTCAACCACTCCATGCAGGTGGCCAATCTGGCCGCCGAGGTGGCGTCCAAGATCGGGGCTGATGCGCAATTAGTGCGCACTGCGGCACTCTATCACGACGTGGGTAAGCTCCATAACCCCGCCTTCTTTACCGAAAATCAGAGCGGTGTCAACCCTCACGACGGCTTGCCGGAGGAACAGAGCGCGCAAATCATCATTCGCCACGTTACCGACGGCCTCGAGATGGCCGATAAGCACGGCCTGCCTGCTGCTATCAAAGAGTGTATCGCCACTCATCATGGTCGCAGCAAGGCTAAGTACTTCTACATCAACTATGTCAACAAGCACCCCGACGAGCCCGTCAACGAGGAGCTGTTTACATACCCGGGCCCCAATCCGCGCACCAAGGAGCAGGCTATTCTGATGA
>JAFLUU010000172.1 GCA_022508585.1 Prevotellaceae bacterium
GAAATTCTTATAGGAATTTTTAAAGTTTCACGATAAAAATACAAACGCCGAGGCCCAAAAATCAGATGCGGAGACTCAAAAATCGAACTTCGAGGGGGTTGACTAAAAAGACGTGGGGGTAAGGTGTAGCGTAAAGAATATAAAAAACAAAGGGCGCGACATCTCGTGCCGCGCCCTCGGATATTTTATATATTATTGTCCTTTGTCGCTTATACTACATAGGCATATATTTTTAAGTTTAACGCTATAAATATACTATAAACACGCTTAACGATAAGCATTTGCCGTCATTATTTTATAAGATTGCCGATAAATGCTATGATAATAACATATAACGGCTACGCCCAAAGGCGCAGCCGTTACTTTTTTAGATTGATGCGAAATAGCTATTTGCGTTTAGCTATGCCGAACTTATAGTTTGCTCCGACAAGGAAAGTAAATCCTGGCTGGGGAATGGTTCCTACATCGTAATAGCGGTGATTGAACAGATTTTCAAGTGAGGCGTAAAGGTCGTAGACGGGCTTCGTCCAGCGCAGCTTGAGATCGAGCAGAGCATAAGGGCGATTGGGTCGCTGCACGGCATCATTGCCAAAGTATTCGAGGTGCGTCCCCTCGCGCTCCTGCCAGCGAAAAAACCATGTGGCGCTCAACGAAGACCAGATGCCGTGTTCCAAAGAAGCGAGTACCTTATGGCGTAAGTAATCGAGGGCATAGTTCGACTGATATATGGGCGTGTCGTCGTGGCGATGCTGATTATTATAGAAATAGCTGACACTGACTGCACGCATAACGCGTTGCCGCGGCAT
This sequence comes from Prevotellaceae bacterium, assembly GCA_022508585.1. Taxonomy (GTDB): domain Bacteria; phylum Bacteroidota; class Bacteroidia; order Bacteroidales; family Bacteroidaceae; genus UBA6382. The sequence goes on from JAFLUU010000172.1 coordinate 807, forward strand.
GAGGTGCAGCAAATCTATTTTTGCCTGCACTGTCAGCTGATAATTGCTTAGTTTGAATGCTGCGGAGTGGTAAATATCATCGGGGGCATACATAACCCAATCGATCATGTCGCTACCGCGTCGATAAATGCCGGTGGCTGACAGGCTTAGGCTGCCATGCGTATAGTCTACGCCGAGCTTGAATGTATTGCTCTGCTCTGGCTTAAGGCCGATATTGCCTTCTATGGTCGGCGACTTGTAGTACAGGTCGGTGAAAGTGGGCATACGCATGGATTTGTTGTAAGAGGCAAAGAGGCGGAGGCTCTGCGTAGGCCGATGGCTTATGTCCACTCCGGGATAGATGCGAAAGCGATCGTCGACGGCACTGTTGCGATTGGCCATTGCACCTATGTTTATCGACCAGTGGCGCAACAGCACGGCGTGCTCGAGAAAGAGGCTGACATTGGTGCGAGTATCGCGGTGGTCGTAGTATCTGCCACTCTTGTGCTCGATGCCTACAAACTGCGCGCTGTCAAGCGGTCGGCCAAGATTGGTAGACAGTATGCCTTCGTGCCGCACCTCTCCGCCCAAAGCGGTCTGCCCTAATGCCCAATGGCCGTAACCGCTTACGGAGGCGGCCATAATATCGGTGCGGTGGAAGTTCTCACCCATGGCGGAGTGCCGAATGAGCTGGAAATGGTCATAATAGCGTGTGAAAGAGAGTGTCGGTGCGAGATGCAGGCCGCCTGCTTTGGCGTCGGCCTTCAAAGCGGCCGTGTAGCGGGTGCCATCCTCCCATTGGTTGGGATAAAGAGCGCTGTAAAAAGTGTTTGCGCCAAAACGCTGGGTATTATATCCTGCTTGCCAGCTGAGGCGCAGGTCGTCGGCGACATATCGCCCCTGATAAAAAGCTCTTACGCGGTGGAAAGCACTGTTGGTAACCGCGCCGTCCGTGCGAATGAAATCGGCAGAAGCTCTGTGGGCTTTCTTGTGCTGCAAATCTGCCGACGAAGTGTTCAGATTTACGCTCGCGCCGCCTCCAAGTGTGCCGTAACTGCCGCTTTCTGCGTGGAGACCGACATTGTTGCCCGGCTCGATACGTGTAATAATATTGATGATGCCATTGAGAGCTTGGCTGCCGAATGTGCGCGCCGAAGCTCCGTCAAGAATTTCAATGCGCTCGATGTCTGCAATGGCTACAGGGAAATCGGCTACAAGATGACCGGTGTGAGGATTGCTGATGTTGAC
>JAFLUU010000173.1 GCA_022508585.1 Prevotellaceae bacterium
TTCGCGAATTGGGATCTTAAGGGCGCACCTTGGCGCAAGGATGTCGCTGCTGCGCAAAAAGTGTACGCAGATTCGCCCCACCTCAGCGTGGATAAGTGGGATACGCCCATTCTTTGTATCCACGGCATGAAGGATTATCGCATTATGTTCACTCAAGCGGAGTCCGCTTTCCAAGCAGCGAAGATGCGCGGCGTTCCTGCTCAACTCTTGCTGCTGCCGGATGAAAATCACTGGGTGCTTCATCCGCAAAACGCCATTCTTTGGCAACGCACTTTCTTCGGTTGGCTCGACAAGTGGCTGAAATAAGAAACTGACGACAAGGTGTTTTCCATCATTATCCCTGTATTTAATTACGATTGCACCGTACTGGTCAAGGAGCTTATTCACTCTTGCTCCTTGACCACGGTAGAATATGAAATTATCATTGGAAATGATTGCAGCACCGAGCCGCATATTGTCGAGGGGCTTGAAAAATTGAACGAGTTGCCGCATTGCCGCGTCGTGAACGAACCACGAAATATCGGCAAGGCGTATATGCTCTTTCATCTCGCGGAACAGGCGGCTTATCCATACCTTATTTTAATAGACAGCGATGCGCGGCTTTACCGCGACGATTTTATAGAGCGCTATCTCAAGGCAGCAATAGGCCACGAAGTTGTTTCCGGTCATGTGGTAATTCGTAAAGATGCTCTGCGCAAGGATAATAAACTCCGCTACAAATATGAAATGGCTGCCAGCGGTGAAAGAACTCTTGAGTACAGACAACGCTATCCTTACAAGAATCTATGCACAATCAATCTATTGATTAAACGCAGCGTTTTCCTCGCAACTCCGTTCCCCAAGCAGTGTTATCAGTACGGCTACGAGGACACGATGCTCGGCATAGACCTTCAGAGAATGGGCATCAAGATACTGCATATCGACAACCCGCTCATTCATGACAACATTGATACGGACGAGTCCTTCCTCGCCAAGACGCACAAAGCGCTGAATGTTTTGACGGGGCTCGAGCCTGTTTATCAAAAGCATATCCGTATTTCTCGCACCGCTCTCGCGCTTCGCCGCTATGGTCTGCTTTGGACGATTAAACTCTGGCACCGAATTTTCGGGCATCTCGAGGAACGATTGCTCAAGGTTTATCCGTCTATCTTCCTTTTCAATATTTATAAGCTCGGCTATTTCTCCCTAATAATGAAGTAGGAGGTTGCAAATCGCGATGACGATAGAAAGAAAAAGGGTTGCACCGGCAGATATGATGAAACTCCTAAACTAAAAGGATTTGAGGGCTTCCATATTGCGGGTTTCCAACATTAAAGGAGGCATGCCGTTAATATGGAAAGCGATCTCGGAAAATATAAAATAAATTGTCGAGTATCCCAATATGGCCGATGCAACCGATAGCAAAGATAATACTAATATTTCAAACGACAAGCAGATGACATAAAATTTTCGCGTTTCTCCGATGGGGGACGCAATTTTTATTAACCTTTTTAATTTTTCTTTTTATGTTTAACAAACAAAAACAGAAGAACACGGTTCTGTATTGGCGCCAGTTTAGCGGCAACAAACTCGCCAGCTTCTGCAGCCTTAAACGCGAGATCAAGATTTGCGTGCTGGCGGTTAGCACCCTTGCGGTCGCTCACCATGATTGCCTTGCCTGCCGCGCCGACTCTCTCCGCGTGGTAGAGGATGCTATGAACGCCGGCGACCTTACGCTGAGCGAGGCCACAGTAACCGGTTCGCAGCTCCCTGTCTCGTTAGACAAGACTTGGAGTAAGATTGTCGTGATTACACGACAGGAGATTGACAAAGCCAAGTGTCAGACCATCAACGATGTTCTCAAACTCTGTCCCAATGTCGATGTGCGCCAGCGCGGCGCCATGGGAGTACAGACCGACATCTCCCTCGGCGGTGGAATGTTTGACCAAATCACATTCCTTTTGAATGGAGTCAACATCAGCAATCCTCACACCGGTCATCTTGTAGCCGATTTCCCTGTAGCCA
>JAFLUU010000174.1 GCA_022508585.1 Prevotellaceae bacterium
GCTCGGCTCCAATCCAATAAAGTTATTCGACTCGCCCTGCCCCCACGCCCTCAGCGCGCTTTCGCGAACCACAAGCGACAAGGCCGGCTAAGTCGCTGCAAAATTAGTAATTAACGCCGAATTAGCAAGCAATAGTCTTAATTTTTCTGCAATGCCTATCGCAAACGAAGCTTTTCTCGTGAAAATTGTAGATAGAATGCGCGTATGGCAATCTTTTTCAGAGTAGAAATGTATAAAGACAATAAATTTAGTTACTTTTGCAGCGCAAAACCAATGATATGGTGCAGAAATGCAGATTATTGATACCAAGAAAGAGTTGAAAGTCGTGCTTGATGCGGCGCGTGCCGAAGGCAAGACAATTGGACTCGTACCTACGATGGGAGCTCTGCACGAAGGGCACGCCTCGCTCGTGAGCCGCAGTGTGAAAGAGTGCGATCTTACAGTGGTTAGCGTCTTTGTTAACCCCACTCAGTTCAACGACAAGACAGATCTCGAGAACTATCCGCGCACGCTTGACGCCGACTGCGCTTTGCTTCGCGAACTTGGAACCGATGTAGTGTTCGCGCCATCGGTGAGCGAGATGTATCCGGAAGAAGACACGCGCATTTTTTCTTATCCCCCTACCGACACGGTCATGGAGGGCGCTTTCCGCCCCGGGCATTTCAATGGCGTGTGCCAAATAGTGAGCAAATTGTTTTATGCCGTTGAGCCCACCCGTGCCTACTTCGGCGAGAAGGATTTTCAGCAGGTGGCGGTCATCAAGGCAATGGTTAGGGATTTGAAACTTAATCTTGAGATTTGTCCATGCCCTATCGTGAGAGAGAAGGACGGCTTGGCACTTAGCAGTCGCAACACTTTGCTTACCGACAGCGAGCGCAAGATTGCGCTTAACATATCCAAGTATCTTTTTGAGAGCAAGGATTTTATGAAGACTCATTCGCTTGCAGAAACAAAGGATTTTGTGATAAGCAATATCAATGCAGTAGAAGGCTTGGAGGTGCAGTATTACGACATTGTGGACGGCGACACGCTGCAAACTGTCGCTAATTGGGACGATAGTGTCTCCGTAGTAGGCTGTATCACTGTTTTCTGTGGTCATCGCCCCGTTAGGCTGATAGATAATGTGAGATATAAATGAACCCCTCCGGCAGTGTTTCCGCTCTTGGCTCAAAGCGTGGAGATTGCCGATTTTGTGAAATCATAAAACGCTGAAATATAGAATGAACGTAGAAGTTCTGAAATCAAAGATACATCGCGCTGTAGTAACTGACGCTAACCTCGAATATGTTGGCAGCATTACGATAGATGAAGACCTTATGGACGCTGCCGGTCTCATTGCCGGCGAGCACGTCTATGTGGTAGACAATAATAATGGCGAGCGGTTAGAGACATACGTCATCAAGGGCGAGCGCGGCAGCGGCTGCGTGTGCCTGAATGGTGCGGCGGCTCGCAAGGTTCAGGTAGGCGACGTCATTATTGTCATGGCTTACGGCTCTATGCCTCTCGAAGAGGCCAAGACATTCAAGCCGCAGATAGTGTTTCCGCGCGAAGGCAATCGCCTATAGCGATTGCCACCTAAATAATAGATATTGTTCGCGCGCTTGGACGCGACGAACAATCGCTTGTAGCGATTGCCACTTAAATAATAGATGTTGTTCGCGCGCTTGGACGCGACAAATAGGGTAGTGTAAACTATCTAAATAATTAGTATTGAAGACAAGCAAAGACCGTTTGGTCGCCGATAAGGTAACTGACGGCCTTTGTTTTATACTATTTTTCGTTGTAAATATCTTAAATCTCGTCGAAGTTCTATCTAACCTCGTCGAAATTCACAGAGAAGGCCTCCGCGCGCGATTTTTGAGCCTCGAAATTCGTAGAAAAGTCGTTGAACTTTAAAAATTCATATACTAATTTCTAAAAAATCTTATAAGAATTTCTGAGAATTTATATAAGAATTTTTGAAAATTCTTATATGATT
>JAFLUU010000175.1 GCA_022508585.1 Prevotellaceae bacterium
ATACATCTTCAGATTTGTGTAATACTCGATTCCCCAGACCATCGGGCCGTTGGCGCGCACTCCATAGTTGAAGTCTACGGCGCTAATGCGGTTGAAGCCCGGGCGGTCGCCGTTCTGGATATGCCAATTCGCGATGCCCTCCAATCTTATGTTGGTCTTCTTGTAGGAATAGTTGAGATTAATTTTCCCATCAATGGTGTAATTGTCGACAACGCTGCGCATAATGGCGGTTTGCTCGTCCTCGGTGTCGGAAATGTAGGCGGCGTTGTGGTTATAGGCGAAAGAAATCGAATTTTCCAGCTGGAGTCGGTCATTTTTGTCGATGGCGCGCGAGTAATTGCCGCCGAAATTTGCATTCCAGTTGCCGCTTATGTTGAGAGGGCGGTAAGTGGTGATACCGGTCGCGCGGTCGTAAATCGTAGCGTTGCTGATAGAGTTGCTGGTGGCCTGCCAGTTGGCAAAGATGTTGCCGTTCTGCACATGTTCCTTGTTGGAATAGGTGTAATAAGCATTAATTCTGTGGCTTCGCGGGTTCTTCAGCCACGGATTGGTCTCGCGAATGAACAGCGGGTTGGTGTCATCGTAAATATCCAAGAGCTCGCCGGCATCACGCATGGTGTGCTCGAACTGATAGCGCATATAACCTTGCTCAACCTTGCCGCTGTGGTCATTTTTGTAAAGTCGGAAGGATATATAGGGGTCGAGGGAGGTCAGATTGTTGACCTTGCGCTGCGAAAAGTTGTTGCGATTATCCCAAGCAGTGGAGTTGCGCACATTTACCGGCACGCCAGCGTTCACAGTCCAGCCATCGATAACCTCAAAGTAGGTAGAGGCTGAAAAAGCATTGTTGCGGTTGCGCTTAGTGGTGTGGTAGGAGTTGCGAATATCCATCACCTTGAGCATCGAGTCGCGGTCGTCGGGCAGTTGGGCGAGCTCGTGGCGAGAATCCTCGCCCCAGCCGTCGAGCGAGTCGAGGCGGTAGCGCTTAGAGTTGTTCATGTCGTAGTCCTGACTGTAGGTGTAGGATAAATCCACCTCCCAATTTTTCTTAATCGGCAGCTCGTAGTTCACTCTGCCCATGTAGTTGTATCCGCGCCGCGGGGTGAAGGTAGCAATGTTGCGGAAGTCGTTAATGCCGGCGACTTTGTTGTGCAGCGAGTAGTGCTGATATTGGTCATAGTCGTTGCGGTGTCCGCCAATGTAGTAGCCAAACTGCATAGTGTTGCCGAAAATCGGGTCATGGAAGCTGAAGGTAGCATTAGAAGTGGCATCGAGATGGCGAGAGTCGTTGAGCGTTTGGTCAAGAGTGCGGTTTATGAGCATTTCCTCCAATCGGGCGCTGCCAAGGGGGAGGAACGCGCTGTCGATAGCGGCGCCGCGG
>JAFLUU010000176.1 GCA_022508585.1 Prevotellaceae bacterium
TAGACCTCTTGGTGAATAAATGTTACTTTGAGGTCGGGATAGGTGGCTCCGACGAAGTTTTCTATCATCTCGTGCAGATAACCGGTAACGATGGCGAGTTCCGTAACGCCGTTAGCGACCAACGCATCTATCGAGCGCTGCAAAAGGCTGCGCTCGCCGATTTTCAGCAGGCATTTGGGGGTGTTATCTGTCAGCGGACGCAGGCGCGATGCAGTGCCGGCAGCCAAAATAAGGGCTTTCATGTGCTATGCGTTTAGAGCGACGCGCTTGATTGTGTCGCAGACGACTTGCACCTGCTCGGGACGCCCCAGAGTGATACGGACACAGCTTTCCAATCCCGGATCGCCCATAAACTTAATCTTGCTGTCCTGCTCGGCAATGGCTGCCTGGAGTTTTTCCTTAATCTGCTGCGGATATTTTATAAGAATGAAGTTCGCAACGGACTTGTATACCTTAAATCCCGGCAATTCGCCGAGTTCTTTCTTAAACAGCTGGCGATCCCACTCCATCTGGTCGGCAACTTTGCGGTAATGCTCGTCGCTTTCCAATGCGGCGAGGGCTACTGCTTCGCTGAAGCGGTTATATCCTAAATATTTGTTGGCGTAATTGAGGAAACCGTCGTGCCCTTTTCCCATGAAACCGAAGCCCATGCGCAAGCCGGGGAGACCATAAAACTTGGAGAGGGTGCGGCTGATAATGAGGTTGCTGTATCTGTTTACAAGTGGGGCGATGTAATCGGTGTCGTTGCTGATAAATGATGCGTAAGCCTCATCTACAAGCACCATGGTGTCTTCCGGTATGTTTTCCATTACACGGCCTAACTCTTCGCCGCTAATAGAATTGCCGGTGGGATTGTTCGGCGAAGCAATGAGCAGCATTCGCGGGTGGAGACGGTTTGCGTATTCTATAATCTCGTCAATATCGTAGGCGAAAGTGTCGCCCGTTTCGTGGAGGGGATACATCTGCGTAGTGCCGCCGCACTCTCCCGCGATGCGGTTGTAGTACCACCACGAGAACTCAGGAATCATTATGCTGTTGTTGTCAGTCGTGCTGAGGTAGTAGTGAACGGTATTCTTGAGAATGTCTTCGCCACCATAGCC
>JAFLUU010000018.1 GCA_022508585.1 Prevotellaceae bacterium
TCATATATGATTTTTTGAAGTTCAACGACATTTCTGCAAATTTCCACGACATTTCAGCGCGCGCGGAGGCTCTAAAATCGTGCGAGATGGGGGTAAACTACAAAAAGTAGGGGGATATACGCAGCAATGTGGAGGTATTACACATTTTTGACACCATTTGGTGCAGAGGAGTAGAGATGTGTCTGCAGATGCAACACAAAAATAATAAAATTGGGGTGGAAAATTTTGCAGAGTGGGCGGTGAGTTGTACTTTTGTAAGAGATTATAAAAATTAGAACAACATACATTCATAATATGGCAGATAATAATAACACAAACAAGAACATTCTTATCAACGAGGAGAACTTTCCTGACGCTAATTTCCGCAAATGGATTTTAGAACAAGAGTATGGAAAAATTGGCGTGATTGATTACCATGACATTCCTAATATTACAAAAATAAAAGTAAACAAATGCAATATTGCTTCTCTGGAAGGAATACATTTTTTTACCGCATTAATGATGCTGGATTGCGAGCGTAACCAGCTGACAACATTAGATTTAACAAAGAACATTGCATTAAAAAAATTGAAATGCAACAATAATCTGCTGAAGAAATTAGATGTTTCTCATAATACAGCATTAGCATGGTTAAAATGCGAACGCAACCAGCTGTCGACATTAGATGTAGCAAATAACACAAAACTTACTAATTTGTGGTGCTACTACAACAACCTAACAGTGTTAGATGTGTCTCTTTGCACAGAATTGAAGGATTTAGACTGCCAATGGAATAAACTTAAGACATTAAATGTTTCAAACAACAGTGCATTGAAAAAACTAAGTTGCTGCGTAAATAATCTGACAACATTAGATATATCTAACTGCACGGCATTGACAAGATTGGACTGCGGCAATAACCAACTGACAGCGTTAGATGTATCAAAAAATACGACATTGACAGAGCTGTACTGCGATGATAACCAGTTGACAGCGTTAGATATATCAAATAATACGGCATTAGCAATGTTGTACTGTGTCAAAAACCAATTGACGACAATAGATGTATCTAAAAACACAGCTCTTATACTTTTGAACTGCCACAACAACCTGTTAACAGCGTTAGATGTATCAAAAAATATGACATTGACAGAATTGCGCTGCGGCTGCAACCTGTTGACAGCGTTAGATGTATCAAATAATACGGCATTGACAAGATTGGACTGCATCGACAACAAATTGACGGTATTAGATACATCTAATAACACGGCATTGACAAGATTGGACTGCGATGAGAACCTGTTGACGGCGTTAGATGTATCAAAAAATATGACATTGACAGAATTGCACTGCGCTGATAACCAGTTAACAGCGTTAGATGTATCAAAAAATACGGCATTGACAATGTTGTATTGTGGCGGAAACAAATTGACGACAATAGATGTATCTAAAAACATGGCATTAACAGACTTGGACTGCGACAACAACAAACTGACAGCATTAGATGTATCAAAAAACACGGCATTAATAAATTTGAGTTGTAGCTGGAATAAACTGAAGACATTAGATGTATCAAAGAATAAGGCATTGGATTTTTTGGGCTGCGACAGTTTTCAAACTTGTAAAATAAAAAGGAAAGGTTAAATCACTAAACATAATATATAAGTATGGAGAAAAAGGACAAAATCAGTATGATTAATGCGGTTTTAAAAAAGTATTTCGCAACCCATAAAGGGGAAGTCGTTCCAGCAAAAGAACTTATGCCACTATTTATTGAAGAAAAAATATTCTCTTCTGATAATAGAGGGGGAAATCCTCTCAGAAAAATTCTGCGAGAACTTGATAAGAACAACGAACTGCACTTAATACCATATATTTATCTAGTTAGGAAACAAAAAAATGTATATTGGTATTTTACTGATGCTGAAAATGCAACTATTACCACCATAAAAAAAAAAGAAAGTTACGACCAAAACAAAAAAGTCTTCTGAAAAAAGATATAGAGATGAAGATTATATAATAGACCTTTGCGATAAACTACTCAAACAGAAGTCTTTGCGACAGCACCGTTTTGATTTTCTTCGCGGAGATTTCGGTACAACGCTTCCAGTAGACGCCTATTACAAAGAATTAAATGTTGTTATAGAATACAGAGAGCGCCAACATACAGAGTCTGTCAAGCATTGGAATAAATTAAAGAAGAATGGTATCACGAGGGACGAGCAAAGAGCAAAATACGACCAGCTACGTCGCGATATACTGCCTCAATATGGAATCTTGTTAATTGAAATATCATATTTTGACTTTCAACATAATAGCAAAAAGCGGTTACTTCGTATTCTGGAGGAGGACACTAAAATCATAGAACGCATTTTGAGGAAGAACTCCCTACTATAAAATATTCATAGCGACAATATATAGGAATAGGTAAGCATTTTGCGCTGTTTTGAAGGGCAAAATAGGGGGTTTGAGCGTAGAATGAGTGGTTTCGCTGCAAAAAAGTAGTCGAAAAGGACTATATCAATCAGCGTGTTAGGGTGCGCGAAGGCGCAAAAAACTTTCATGAAAATCCGCGTGTGTCTACAAGACACCGTACACGCGAATTTCAGTGCGTTATTGTTGAGGAGTGATACTCGGAGGGCGATGTAAATAAAATTGCCGTTTGTTTGGTTATTTATGCAGTTTGTGTTACCTTTGCCAACATAAATATAAGGTGCGTGCAAATGCACCTTTTGCCAAGAGAGATGCCCTCCTTAGGAGGGTTTAATAATGAATATTTAATACTAATACGATATGCTTAGAATTGCAGTGCAATCAAAAGGCCGCCTCTACGAGGATACTATGGCTCTGCTGGCCGAAGCCGACATCAAGGTGCGCAAATCGGAACGCTCCCTGTTGGTTCGAGCCAACGACTTCCCTATTGAAATACTCTATCTGCGCGACGACGATATTCCGCAGACCGTTGCCTCCGGCGTTGCCGACCTTGGCATCGTGGGCGAGAATGAATTTCTTGAGCGCGAGGAGCAAGCCGACATCGTTCGCAGACTTGGCTTCAGCAAGTGCCGCCTTTCGCTGGCAATCCACAAGAACGAACAATACAACGGGCCGCAATGGTTCAATGGCAAGACGATTGCAACCTCCTACCCCAACATTCTGCGCCAGTACTTGAAGAAAGAAGGCGTAAAAGCTAATATTCATGTGATAACAGGCTCGGTAGAAATTGCACCCGGAATAGGGTTGGCAAACGCTATCTTCGACATTGTGAGCAGCGGCTCCACGCTTATTACCAACAATCTGAAGGAAGTGGAGGTTGTGGTAGAGAGTGAGGCGTTGCTTATTGCGACTCCCAACCTCAGCGAGGATAAACATGCTGTGCTCAACGAGTTGCTGTTCCGTCTGCAAGCCGTAAAAGAAGCCGACCACAAGAAATATGTGATGATGAATGTGCCGGTAGACAAAGTAGACGATATTCTCTCCGTGCTGCCCGGCATCAAGAGCCCCACAGTGATGCCTCTGGCCGACAAGCAGTGGTGTTCGGTTCACACGGTGCTGGAGCGAAAACGCTTCTGGGAGATTATCGGTCAGCTTAAGGAGAATGGGGCGCAGGGTATCCTCGTGTTGCCTATCGAGAAAATGGTTTTGTAATGAAATATGTACAGTTTCCTCAGCGCGACGCTTGGACGGAGCTATTAAAGCGACCTTCGTTTGATGTGAGCAGCCTGTTTGCTACCGTCAACGGCGTCATCGACAGGGTGCGCAACGAGGGCGACAAGGCTTTGCGCGAGTTGGAGCTACAGTTTGACAAGGTTGAGCTTGACAAACTCGCGGTCAGTCAGACGGAGTTCGACAATGCCGCCCTGCAGGTAGACGAAAAGCTGAAGAATGCAATTCGTCTGGCTCACCGCAACATTGCGGCATTCCACGAGGCGCAGCGTTTCAGCCCCATCGTGGTGCAAACTGCCGACGGCGTAACCTGCGAGCAACGCGCCGTGCCTATCGAGCGCATCGGGCTCTATATACCGGGCGGCACTGCCCCACTCTTTTCCACAGTGCTGATGCTTGCCACCCCTGCCCAGATTGCCGGTTGCCGCGACATTATCCTTTGCACTCCGCCCGGGCGCGATGGGCAAATCAACCCCGCCATACTATATGCGGCGCAGGTGGCCGGTGCTACGCGCGTATATAAAATAGGTGGGGCGCAGGCGATTGCCGCCATGGCTTACGGCACAGAGTCCGTGCCTAAGGTCGATAAGATTTTTGGCCCGGGCAATCAGTATGTTACTGCTGCCAAACAGCTCGTTTCGCTCAGCGATGTGGCTATAGATATGCCGGCAGGGCCCAGCGAGGTGGAGGTTTTGGCTGACGAGAGCTGCAATCCGGCCTTCGTTGCCGCCGATTTGCTTAGCCAAGCCGAGCATGGGGCTGACAGTCAGGCTGTTCTGGTCTCCACTTCAAGCAAAACAATCGAGGAGGTGCAGGCGGAAGTTGAGCGCCAGCTGCAACAGTTGCCGCGCAAGGAGCTGGCGCAGAAGTCGCTCGACCATTCGCTCTACATTCTGGTCAAAGACATCGACGAGGCTGTGGATATTACCAATGCTTACGCCCCTGAGCACCTTGTGATTGCTACTCGCGACTATCGCGCCGTTGCCGACCGCATCGTGCACGCGGGTTCTATCTTTCTCGGCAACTATAGCTGCGAGTCGGCGGGCGATTATGCCAGCGGCACCAATCATACTCTGCCGACCAAGGGCTATGCGCGCGCTTACAGCGGATTAAACCTCGACAGCTTCCAGCGTAAGATGACACTGCAGGAGCTTACTGCCGAGGGCGTGCGCTCTATTGGCGAGGCGGTGGCTCTGATGGCGGAGGGTGAGCAGCTTACGGCTCATCAGCGCGCGATGACAATACGCATGGACTCGCTTTCTTAAATCTTACTAATTCCAGCACACATACTCAACGCTCATATATCTATTGAAATGTTTGATTTGAAATCTCTCGTGAGGCCAAACATCTGGGCGCTCAAGCCTTATAGCTCCGCGCGCGACGAATATAGCGGCAAGGAGGCGCATACTTTCCTCGACGCCAACGAAAGCCCCTACAACAACCCGTATAACCGTTACCCCGACCCGCTGCAACGCGAGCTTAAGCAGCAAATAGCCGTGCTTAAGGAGATTCGCCCCGAGCAAATATTCCTCGGCAACGGCTCCGACGAGGCAATCGACCTCGTATTTCGCATTTTCTGCACTCCCGGGCGCGACAATGTCGTCAGCATCGAGCCAAGTTACGGCATGTACGAGGTTTGCGCCGACATCAACAATATAGAGTGCCGCAAAGTGCTGCTAAACAGCCGTTTTGATATAGAAAGCGAGCGCCTGCTCGAGGTTTGCAACGAGCGCACCAAGGTTATCTTCCTTTGCACGCCTAATAACCCCACGGGCAACACACTTAACAGCGGCGAGATCAAGAATATACTCGACCGTTTCAATGGAATTGTCGTTATCGACGAGGCTTACGGCGAGTTTTCAGACCAACCGCTCTGGCGCAACGAGATAAACCGCTATCCCAACCTGATTGTACTCAACACCCTCTCCAAAGCGTGGGCTTCCGCCGGCATTCGGCTCGGCATGGCCTTTGCACAAGTCGACATAATCGCGCTTTTCAACAAGGTCAAGTATCCTTACAACATCAACATACTCACGCAGCAAAAAGCGAAGGACATTTTGAACCGCCGCCTCGATATTGAGGACTGGATAAAGCAGACTAAAAACGAGCGACTCTCGCTAATGTACGCCGTCAACGAGTTAGACATCTGCGAGCAAGTCTTTCCTTCCGAGGCCAACTTCTTTTTGGCGCGTTTCAAGAATGCAAATAGCGTCTACGATTATTTAGTGAACCAGGGCATCATCGTTCGCAACCGCTCGCAAGTGAAATTGTGCGACGAATGCCTCAGAATAACCATCGGCAGCCCACAAGAAAACACCGCCCTGCTCTCTGCGCTGCGTCAATTCAAGTAAAATCGGCATCTCAACGCGAATATCCCCATGAAAAGAGTGTTATTTATCGACCGCGACGGCACAATCATCAAGGAGCCCGCAGATGAACAAATCGACAGCTTCGAAAAGCTCGAGTTCGTGCCCGGAGTTATCGGTGCGCTGCGCCAAATCGTCCGCAAGACCGACTATGACCTCGTTCTGGTCAGCAATCAAGACGGTCTGGGCACGCCTTCTTTCCCCGAGGAGACTTTTTGGCCCGTTCATAAATTCATTATCAACACCCTCAAGGGAGAAGGCATCGTTTTCAAGGCCGAGCACATAGATTGCACCTTCCCGCACGACAATATGCCGACGCGAAAGCCTGGCACGGCTATGCTGACGAGCTATATGAACGGCGATTATGACATTGCCAACAGTTTTGTAATCGGCGATCGCGAGACAGACCGCCAGCTCGCAGTCAATCTGGGCGCGCAGCCATTGATTATCGGCGACGAGATGGACTGGAATCGCATTCAGCAGATTGTTATAGGCGGCATTCGGAAGGCAAAACTTCATCGCAAGACCACAGAAACCGACATTACGATAGAAATAAACCTCGACGGCACTGGCGAATCCGACATCAACACGGGAATCGGTTTCTTCGACCACATGTTGGAGCAGATCGCGCGTCACGGAATGGTCGATCTGATGGTGAAAGCCGACGGCGACACAAATGTAGATGAGCACCACACAATAGAAGATGTCGCCATCGTACTGGGGCAGGCTTTAGAGAAAGCGTTGGGCGACAAGCGCGGCATTTCGCGCTACGGCTGGTCGCGCCAAAACGACGGCCGCACCAATGTTGAAGCAGCCTGCGTGCCTGAAAGCGCAACAAGCATCTGCCTGCCGATGGACGATTGCCTGTGCCAAGTCGCCCTTGACCTCGGCGGACGGCCGTGGATAGTGTGGAATGCCGATTTCCACCGAGAGAAAATCGGCGATATGCCAACAGAAATGTTTCTCCACTTCTTTAAATCACTTAGCGACAACGCTAAGATGAACCTTAACATCAAAGCAGAGGGGCAGAACGAGCATCACAAAATCGAAGGCATTTATAAGGCTTTTGCCCGCGCGTTGCGCATGGCCGTTACTATGGATACCGAGCATCTTAAATTGCCCTCCTCCAAAGGCGTGTTGTGAAATAATCTGCCCAGAGTGTCTTAAACAGGCAAAATTGCCCCTAAAAGGGAGCTTTATCTCAAATCTTTTGTTATCTTTGTCGCGATAATACTGTAAAAACTATACAATATGGACTTAAAAAACATTGTTTCCCAATTCGCTATCGAAGGTAAAGTCAAAGATATTGCTCCGTTCGGTGGCGGCCTTATCAACCACACTTACAAAGTAACAACCGAGGACGACGCACCCGACTATGTTCTCCAAAATGTTAATGTTGCCGTTTTCCCCGACATCGACCTGCTCATGCATAACATTGTGGAGGTTACCGGCCACATTCGCAAAAAGCTCGAGGCAGCAAACACCGACGACATCGACCGCAAAGTGCTCAAATTCGTTCCGACCAAGGACGGCAAGATGTACTACTTCGACGGCGACAAATATTGGCGCATAATGCTCTGCATTCCCGACTGCGTTACCAAAACGGGTGTCAGCATTGAGAGCGCATATATCGTGGGCGAGACATTTGCCAACTTCCAAGCCATGCTGGCAGACATTCCTGCCCAGTTAGGAGAGACCATCAAGGATTTTCATAACATGGAATGGCGCATTCAGCAGCTCAAAGACGCAGTGAAGGAGAACCGCAGCGGACGCGCCGACGAGCCCGAGGTGCAGGAAATCCTCAAGGACATATTCGAGCGCGCCGACGAATACTGCAAGGCCGAGCGCCTCTACCGCGAAGGCAAACTGCCCAAGCGTATCTGCCACTGCGACACCAAGGTCGACAACATACTGTTTGACAAGGAGGACAATGTGCTCTGTGTTATCGACCTCGACACGGTGATGCCCTCTTTCATCTTCTCAGACTTCGGCGATTTCCTGCGCTCTGCCGCCAACACCACAGCGGAGGACGACCCCGACCTCTCGAAGGTAAGTTTCAACTTCGAGATCTTCAAGTCTTTTGCCACAGGCTACCTCAAAGGCGCAGCAAGCTTCATCACTCCTATTGAGATTGAGAACCTGCCGTTTGCAACAGCCCTGTTCCCCTACATGACACTCGTGCGTTTCATAGCCGACTACATCAACGGCGACATTTACTTCCACTGCAAGTATCCCGAGCACAACCTCGTGCGCTCACGCAACCAGCTCAAGCTGACCAAGTGCGTCGAGGCCGCATTCCCGCAAATGGAAGCATTCATCAAGGAGCAGCTGGCACAGTAAGTCCACGACCGAGCTATATATAATATAAATGTTAGGGCATCGTACCACCACGGCACGATGCCCTTCTCGATTATCAATATCAAGACTAATTTGCACTGCTACATGCCTCATATTGTGGCCTATAATTTACCTAACCCCGTCGCTACGACAACAAATGTCGTCGAAGTTTTTTATGTCGTGCGGACAACAAGTAAATGTAGTTTAAATCTTTCGGAGCACGACTCTTAAGTGCTACTAAATGTAGTGAAAACTGGCGATGTCCACTACATTTGTTACAGCGAGAACGACATTAAAGTTTTGACGCATTTTAGAATAGTAATGTTGGGTTATATCTAAAAAAATATAACTAACTTTGTTTTTTCATTCAACTTGTGCTAACTTTGTTGCATAATTTCAACTTTATATTTGCGTATGAATAAAAGTATTATTACAGCTATTTTAGCTACGGCACTGATGATTGTACCTTTCAGCGCGTGCGCCCAGACAGAAAACGGCTTTCAGAAAATCGACGTAAAAGAAAGTTTCAGCGAGAATGGTTTTAATTGGTTTCACAAAGCTGAGATCCTCGCCGCCGGCAACAAAGACAAGCACAATGCCATGACTATCGGCTGGGGCGGCATCGGTACGCTGTGGGGGCGTACTGCTCTTACCGTTTATGTGGCTGAGAAACGCCACACCAAGCTGTTTATGGATAAGGCGAAGTACTTTACGGTAATGGCGTTAGGCCCCGAGTACAGCAATGTGCTCAGCTATATGGGCACCAAGAGCGGACGCGACGGCGACAAGGCTGCAGCTCTCGGATTGCACACGGCTTACACCGATAACGGCACGCCTTATTATACCGAGGCGAGCATGGTGATAGAGTGCAAGACGATGTATGCCGCGCCATTCGAGCCTAAGAACTTTAAGAGCGATGTTCCCAAAAATATGTATGGCAATTTCCCTGCCGGCGTACACACTATGTATATCGGCGAGGTGGTAAATGCGTGGCAGAAGCAGCCTTAAGGTGTGAATATATGCACACAGCGCAAAAAAACGGACGACAATAAGCTGAAATACAAAATAAAAGATTAACTTTGCACTCCGAAAAGAGAACTATCCGTTTAACGACAAAAACATTCTTGATATGACAAAAGCAGATCTCGTGTCCGACATCTCCCTTAAGACCGGTATTGACAAAGCCACGGCCTTGGTTGCAGTGGAAGCCTTTATGGAGACCATTAAGGAAACTATGATCAGTGGTGAGAATGTATACCTGCGCGGTTTCGGCAGCTTTATTCTCAAGAAAAGAGCTACCAAGACCGCACGTAACATCTCTAAGAATACCAGCCTGATCGTGCCAGAGCACAATATTCCTGCGTTCAAGCCAGCCAAGACCTTCAGTGCCGCTGTGGCAGAGAAGAAGTAAGACAGATACTATATTATATTAACAACTCTTAAAAAACCAAAAGCTATGCCTAACGGAAAAAAGAAGAAAAGACATAAGATGTCTACTCACAAGCGTAAGAAAAGACTGCGTAAGAACAGACATAAGAACAAGTAAGCACGCCTTGCAAGGCAAAGATAAAGAGCAAACTTCGCACGCTCGGCCAGAGGTGGCTGTAAGCAACAAGAAGTTTGCTCTTTATTGCAACATTACCCTACCCTTGCAATGATCTTGCCTGAGAAAACCAACTACGCAACATGACAAGCGAACTCGTAATAGATACCCAAAAAGAGGAAATCAGCATCGCGCTGCTCGAAGACGGGAAACTCATGGAGTTTCAGAAGGAGCAGCAACAGCAGTCGTACTCTGTGGGCAATATGTACCTGGCTAAGGTTAAGAAACTGATGCCAGGACTGAACGCTTGCTTTGTAGATGTAGGGCATGAACGCGATGCATTCCTGCATTTTCTCGATTTGGGACCAACTTATTATTCTTTCCAAAAATATCTGAAGCAAATTACCGCCAACCGCAAGCGCTCTTTCAGCATCAGCAAGGCGCCCCGACAGCCTATATTGGGCAAAGATGGAGCAATACAGGATGTGCTGAAAGTGGGCGACGAGGTGCTGGTACAAATCGTAAAGGAACCTATCTCTACCAAAGGGCCAAGGCTAAACTGCGAGTTGAATTTCGCAGGGCGGCTGCTCATTCTTATACCCTTTGAGAATAAAGTCTCCGTTTCCACTAAGATAAAGTCTGCTGCCGAGCGTGTTCGTCTCAAGCAAATTATTACCAGCATCCTCCCGCCGAACTTCGGAGTAATAGTGCGCACCGTAGCTGAAGGCAAGCGCTCTGCGGAGATCGACCAGGAGCTCAAAGTGTTACTGAAACGCTGGGAATCGACCGTCAGCACCGTGCAACGATGCATCAACTACCCCTCTCTCGTATACGAAGAGACCAGTCGTTCCGTCGGCCTGTTACGCGACCTTTTTAACACCTCCTATGAGGCTATTCATGTCAACGATCCGTCCACTTTCGACGAAGTACGCGACTATATTAAGGTCATCGCACCCGAAAAAGAGGACATCATCAAACTATATCAAGGAGATATACCCATTTTCGACAAGTTTGCGGTAACGAAGCAGATCAAATCTGCTTTCGGTAAGACCGTAACTTTCAAGCGTGGGGCATATCTCGTCATTGAGCACACGGAGGCACTGCACGTAATCGACGTTAATAGCGGCAACCGCTCCAAAAATTCCGAATCGCAGGAGCTGGGAGCATTCGATGTAAATATTGGCGCAGCAGAAGAGATTGCTCGTCAACTCAGATTGCGCGATATTGGCGGCATCATCATCATTGACTTTATCGACATGGCAGAGCCGGAGCACCGCGACCAGCTTTACAAGCACATGACCGAGCTTATGAAGCAAGACCGCTCTCGTCATAAAATTTTGCCTCTTAGCAAGTTTGGCCTTATGCAGATTACTCGCCAACGCGTGCGTCCTGCCATGGACATGATAGTGGAAGAGGTCTGTCCGTCCTGCTTCGGTAGCGGCCACATCAAGTCGAGCCTGCTGTTTACCGACACTTTGGAAAGAAAAATCAAAATTTTGGTAACAGAATTGAGACATAACAAACTGCGCCTCTATGTTCACCCCTATGTCTACGCCTATATTAACCAAGGACTGCTATCTATAAAGCAGCGATGGCGAATGAAATACGGACTTAACCTCAAAGTTCTGCCCGACCAAAGCCTCGCCTTACTGCAATATCGCTTTATGGATAGATCTGGAGATGAGATAGACATGCAAGAAGAACACGAAGTGCATTAAGCACGACAATAAATGCTTTGATAACGAGAAAGAAAGCATTTCTAAGAAACGGAGTAAGGAAGAAATTTTCTTTACTCCGTTTCTTATCGTCTCAAATATTTATAACGCGGTGTATTGTTTCCGCAAATTCATACTAATCGACTCTCTTTAGTATATACTAATCTATGTAAATAATATCTTCGGAATAATTATCGTCATCATCACTATTAGCATCGGAGATAATATCATCATCCCAACCTGCAAAATCAACCTCAACAGTGCGAAGATCCATATTGCGGTGAACAAGAGTGTCATGGCCGCCATACTTAGCGTAAAAATCAGCCGTAACAGCTGCAATCTTATTACTTTCGCTGTTGAGCTCGCGCCAAATTACGTGCTTCAGTTCGGCAATGCCCATCTGCGTAGGAGCAGAAATAAATACAGTAGGAATATCTTCAGGCAAATTCTGGCGAAGCATTTCGATAAGCTCATCGTCAATCAAGTCGCACTTTGTAACTGCGAGGATACGCCGTTTATCAAGAATTTCGGGATTAAATTTACGCAACTCATTTAGCAAAACCTCGTAGGCCTCGCGAATACTTGGAGCTTCGCAATCCACTAAAAAAAGCAGAAGCGAATTACGTTCGATATGACGCAGAAAACGTAACCCAATACCCTTACCTTCGCTCGCACCCTCTATGATACCGGGGATGTCAGCCATTACAAAGGACTTGCCCTCTATGTATGAAACGATACCGAGCGAAGGCTCGAGCGTGGTAAAGGGATAGTTGGCTATCTTGGGGCGAGCGGAGGAAACATTGCTCAGCAATGTGCTCTTGCCTGCATTGGGAAAGCCCACCAACCCGACATCGGCCAACAACTTGAGCTGCAAAATCACATTCATCTCCTGCATCGGCTCGCCGGGCTGAGCATAACGCGGGGCTTTGTTGGTAGCGGTGGCGAACTCCTTGTTGCCAAGGCCGCCGCGCCCACCGCGCAGCAACATCACTACCTGTCCATCCTCCACCACATCGCAGAGATACTCGCCCGTGTCGCCATTATAAGCCACCGTGCCCAAAGGCACTTCGATATACTTATCCTCTCCCTGCGCGCCGGTGGAACAGCAAGCGCCGCCAGCCTCACCATTGCCGGCGAAGATATGGCGGTCGTAGCGCAGGTGGAGCAAAGTCCAGTAGTTGCGATTGCCGCGGAGGTAGATATGGCCGCCTCTACCCCCATTGCCGCCGTCGGGCCCGCCATTGGGCTGATATTTGGCGCGGTGGAGATGCATACTACCCTTGCCGCCCTTGCCCGAGCGGCAAAGAATCTTCACATAATCTACGAAGTTAGATTCCACAGTCTAATTCTCTTTGTCAATGATATTGAAAATCGCCTCAAGCATCTGCTCCATGCAGGGATGCTCGCTCCACGACACAATGTGGCGTATGCCCTCGCGCTCAAACCACTCTGCCAGCGGTGCCGTCTGCTTGCGATAGACTTCGAAGCGCGCCTTGATAGTCGCCTCGTTATCGTCAGCGCGTCCCTGCTCCACGGCACGCTTCAGAAGGCGCTCCATCAGCACATCTTCGCCCACCACGAGCTCAATCATCAAGCCCATTTCGTGGCCACGGTCGGCAAGCATCTGCTTCAACGCTTCAGCCTGCTTTATGGTGCGCGGGAAGCCGTCGAAAATTACGCCCGCCGTGGCTGCACTTCCTGCTGCACAACAGCCTTTCGGGCTATCATAGACCTTTGCCAAGATGCTGATCATCAAGTCATCGGGTATCAGGTTGCCCTTATCTATATAGCTCTGGGCAATGTGACCGAGCTCCGAGCCGCTTTTAATCTCGCCGCGCAACACATCGCCGGTTGAGATGTGGCTCATGCCGTAGCGCTTTACTATCTCGTTGCTGTATGTGCCCTTACCACTGCCGGGGGCACCGAAGATAATGATGTTCTTCATTTGACAAGCGTATGTTTTAAGGTTGTTTGTTTATGGGTTATTCTTTCACATATATGGCGGGGAGGTTACGGTAGAGGCCGTCGTAGTCGAGGCCGTAGCCCACGATGAAAGCATCGGGGATTTCAAAGCAACTGTAGCTGACCTTCACATCATGGCACAAGCGGGCGGGCTTAGTAAAGAGCGCCGCCACATCGATGGTGCGCGGCTCATACTGCCGCAACTCCCTAAGCAGCCTGTTCATGCTCAGGCCGGTGTCCACGATGTCCTCCACGATCACTACACGGCGGCCACGGAACTTTTCAGCGTCAAGCCCCGGGTAAATCGTGACTTTTCCCGTGGAGTCAGTGCCGCAATATGACGACAGGCGCAGGAACTGCAGCTCGCACAAGCCCTCATAGTACCGCACAAGGTCGGCAGCGAAGACAAACGCGCCGTTGAGTATGCAAAGTAGCACCGGCACCTCTGCGTTGCCCATGTCAGCACGTATCTGCGCGGCCATCGCGGCCACTTTCTCCTCGATTTCAGCCGCACTTATCAGCCGTTTAAATATTTGGCCGTTAAGGGTTATCTGCAAAGGGTCGTTCAATTCGCGAAACATTTTTTATTTATCACCCAACTGCTTGGCATTGTCGGTCAGGTAGTCAGAGAGCTGCTCGTAACCGATGGTTGCTTCTGGGAAGCCGTCGGCATAGGACGCTATCTCGTACACACCATAGCCAAACCACACTCCATTTTTCGTAAGAGCCGGAGGAATGGAGGGCAAATCGAATGTAAAGTATTCATCAAACACATCGTGGCCGTCAAAATATTGATTGATCACGGCTTTCTTCAGCATAGCCTTTAGCTTGGCCTTCATGCCCGGCTTTATAATGTCGTCCCATTCAAGCCTCTTGCCTGTGGAGAGATCTATGCTGGCTAATGCTTTCCAAGGCATACCGTGAGCAGCTCCCGACTGATACTCGGAGCCGCTGACGCTAAGGGTTACGAATTTTTCGCTTCGATAAGACACTGTGATGTTTGAAAGGTAAGAACACTTTTCAAAGTATTCTTCGTCATACCCTTCTATTTCCTCGATGTCGCGTTTGGTTTGAGCAAGAAATTTTTTGCCCTCTGTCGTGAGCACATGCTTGAAGTCCTCGTCGCCCGTAGGCTTCTTTACTCCGAAAAGCTTCAGAATGGAAGCGCACATAGCCTTCCTGACCGATTCATCTCCGCCTTTAGGGCATAGAATATTCGCCTCATACTCCGCATACTTCGAGTTTGTGGAGTATGATACCGTATAAAACTCCAATTCCGGCTCTTCAGCCTTTATATGCTCGAGAACCATTGTGTCCGCAGGTTCAGCTGCATGTTGCGTTTCGCCCTTGCCGCCGCAGGCTGCGAGCAACACTATGGCTGCCGCAGCCATAAACAGGTTAGAAAAATTCATCTTTTTCATATTAAACGCAATGTAATTATATTATTTGGACAAAGATAATTCTTTTTTTTCGTAAACAAACATTCCATCACTCATTTTCATTCTTCCGTTACCCGTTTTATTCCAGAATTGAAATAGCACAAATATTTATGATTGCGCGACGATAGTAGCTTTCACAGCCTTAGGCAACTTGGAAAATACGAGTTCATAGGAAGTTTTTATCAGTGTAAAGATAAGATTATCGTCGAGTCCAGATTCTATATATAGGTCATTCCAATGAACCTTATTAAAGTGATACGCAGGACGAATGGCACGATATTGTTCGCGCAGCTCTTGTCCTTGCGCAGGCGGTAACTTAACGGCAACAGTCGCCTCAGGTGCCTCAAGCCACGAGCAAAGAAACCATTTTCCGCCAATGCGGAAACAAAGCCATTCGGGAGTAAACAACTCCTCGGTTACTCCAGGCAAAGAAAGGCAATAATCCCTAACTTCTTCAATATTCATTCTCAATATAATGCTTACTATTGTTTCGGCACTGCTGCATAAAACTCCAAAGGATCGTTGCCGGAGTTGATAAGGCTGTGGCTATGTCCTTCTGGACAGTAGGCACATTGTCCTGCATTGATAAGCGTAGGTTTATCATCATCAATAAGAGTGCCTTCGCCCTTTGTTACGAATAGGATTTCGCAATTTCCTTCATGAGTATGGAGGCCAATGCTCGCTCCAGGCACAAGGCGTGCTTGCATAATGCGCGTAGTACCGTCCCAATACATACGAGCTTCAATATGTTTCTCACCGCCTTTGAAATGATCAATAATTGTAGGCTCAATGTCGTTAAAATCGATAATCATATCAGTCTAATTTTATAAAAAGTCAATCTATGCTATATAACTGTTCTGTTTCGATAATGGCTTCGCTATGTCCATTGAGTGCAGCGAAAGAAGAAAACTGCACAGCTCGTTCTTTCATCGACATTTGTGGTCTCTTTGTCGATACATGATGTGGCAGATTTATTATGTCGCTATAATCTTCTTTCATGCTTTGTGTCCACCTATCTGTTGATTGCGCTGACGAGCAGTAGCACCGTCACGGAAACTGTTTCCTTTGAGAATAGCGTTCTTACCGAATTGCTTTTTGATTTGCAGCATTACCTGCTGAATACTATAATCTTCCTCGTTGTTAAGATGCAGCGTATCTTGTTGCTCTACAACATGCGAAGCATCAAACAAGTCCAGTTGCACCGTCTGCATAGCCTTACTCTGAATCATAGTCTTATTAGTAACATCGACAGCAGTTAGAGTAAGACGACGGATAAGCAAGTTTTTGTTAACAATATCATCAAAAATACTCAGTGCGGACTCTGCGATGCAGTCAGACAAGGCAGTCGGGATATTTAATGCGGCAGTGCCATTGGCATGGTAGGGCACAGTGCGTCCATAGCGGTCAGTGTGCGTCTTACCATTGTAAGTGTTACTTATATCCTCGCGGCGCATATTCTCTGCATCGTAGCCGACGTCCAGATGCACCTTCGTTGCCACAAGTTGCTTGTCGGTTAATTCCAAAGCAAGGCTTTCGGCCATTTCTTCTACTACTGTACGCGCCTGATGAGCGGCATAAGGAGCAGTAAGCACCTGGCCATGGCTCAATGAGTGGGTGGCAGGGCGATAAGCCTTGATTGCAGCAATGGTACACGGCTCCCACCCCCACGCATGGTCGATAATCAGCTCTGCATTCACTCCGAAAAGTTTGTAGAGCAAGTCCTCGTTGGTCAGCGAACAACGCGCAACCTTGCCCATCGTATCAATGCCGTAAGCAGCAAGCGTGCGAGCAGTGCCAGGCCCTATGCGCCAGAAATCAGTAATCGGGCGATGACTCCATAGCTGCTGACGATAACTCTGTTCATCAAGTTCTGCAATTCGAACCCCATATTGGTCGGCAATCATGCGCTTAGCCACAATGTCCATAGCCACCTTGCTAAGATAAAGATTTGTGCCAATGCCTGCAGTGGCCGTAATACCTGTCTCTGCCAGTACATCATGTATAATTTTGGTTGCCAACTGACGCGGAGTAAGGTTGTAAAGTCGCAGATAGTCCGTAGCGTCGATCATCACCTCGTCGATACTATAGACATGAATATCTTCGGGAGCAATATACTTTAGATATACATTATGTACACGCGTGCTATACTGTATATACAACGCCATTCGCGGTGTAGCCACTATATAGTTTACAGCCCAGTCGGGGTGTTGCTTTAATTCGTCGGCGAGATAGGAGCAATTATGCTTATTGGCACGACGCATAGCATTGACCTCCGCCACACGCTGCACAACCTCGAACAATCGCGCCCTGCCGCCTATGCCATAAGCCTTCAGAGATGGCGAAACCGCGAGACAGATAGTCTTTTCTGTACGGCTCTTGTCCGCCACCACAAGGTTGGTGGTCAGCGGATTGAGCCCTCGCTCCACACACTCCACAGAGGCGTAGAAACTCTTGAGATCAATGGCTATATAAGTGCGCTGCGCTTTCACAATGCAAATATACCTAATTAAATTCAAATTCGCCCCAATCTTACTCTCCAACCTACCATTAACTAAGCGCACAACAAAGTCCGCCAACCTTTTAGCTTAGGTCAGCGGACTGATATTTTTAATACTTTTCAGCTTACAACGAACAGAAAACCTATTTCTTGTCGCGCTTAGCCACCTCTGCGAGGTTGGTATCCACCACAGCAATCAGATTATCTATGTTCGCCAGCTTATCTTGCCAGAGCTCGCTCTTCTCTGGAGCCAAGGTCTGCACCTTTTCAAAGTATGTGCGAGTAGTAGTGAGCTTGTCCTTGAGCTGTTGTTGCTGCTCCTTGTACTTCGGATCGCGGTTGTCGGTAGTAGCCTTCTGGTTGAGTTCGCGAATTTCGTTGAAATTGAGCACACCCACATTGGCAATCGCCTCGACGAACTCAGGGTCGATTTCCAACGACTTGTTGAAGCTCTGCATAGCCTCGGCGTCCTTGTTTTGATCCATCAGCACCACACCTTTGATGTAGTGAGCCATCTTATTACCGGGCGCCTTAGCCACAAAGTCGTTAGCCACTTTCATAGCCTCGTCCTGCTGATGACGATCGTAGTAGTACTTGAGAATAATCTGCGGATAGTTCACATTTTCAGTGTTCTCCATAGCCTCTTTGAGGGTGTTGAGCCACTTGGCGGTGTCGCCCATGTGCTGCAAGGAGGAGGCTTTCATCCAATAGCCGTCCTCGCGGGTAATACGGTCTTCCGACTTGCACACCACATCTACACTTTCTAACACTTTATCGTACCACTTCTCCTTATAAGCAATCTGAGTGGCGAAATAGCCGACCTTCTCATAAATGTCCTTGCCTGCATTATAGAAAGAGTCGGTCTGCGCGGGAGTAAAGAGGGGGCTTTTAGGCAAATCGAGGTGCTTGAGATAATATTTGTAGGCCTCTTTCTCGTCGCCATTCTGCATACTGAACTGAGCGCAAAGCACATAGTTCATCATGATCTTCTTCATCCATTCGACATTGCCATTGCCTTCACCAATGTCATACTGGTTTTTCTTTGTGCCGTAGTCGAATTTAGCATTCACCTTCCCTTTGGCGTCAGGCTGGTGGTCAAGTTCGTAAGACTTGGTAAAATACTCTACAGCCTTGTCCATGCTGGAGATAAAGACTGCAGTGTCGAGCGGCGAACGCTCGTTGTACTTATCAGCTTCGGCACTAAGCAAGCGTAACTCCACCTGGCCGGCCACATTGTAAGCATAAGCTAATTTCTTTGTCTTGGGATTTGCCAAAACCTCGGCGATGGTGGCTTGAGCCTCCTTAAACTTGCCTTCATCAATCTGCTCCTGCGCCTTAGCAATCTTAACATCCTGCGCAAAGCTCACGGCTGCCATCATACAAGCAGCGACGGAAAACAAAGTCTTCTTCATAGTAGTTAGAATTATTTGGGATTATTGATTTTCATTATTCTCAGCAGTGTCATTAGCCTCGGGAGCGTCCGTAATGTCGGTCTCCGGCTCGTCAGGCTCGGCCTCAACGTGGCAAACAGAGGAGATAGTGTCGTTGCGCTTGGCGAGTTCAATCAGTTTCACGCCCTGCGTAACTCTACCCTGCACGCTGATAGTGCGTACCGGCACACGAATGGCAGTACCGCTCTTATTGATAACCACCAGGTCGTTCCGGTCATGCACAAGCAGTATGGCCACGAGCTTACCGGTCTTCTCCGTGATGTTGATAGTCTTCACACCCTTGCCGCCACGCCCTGTGAGGCGATAATCATCTATCTTGGAGCGTTTGCCGATGCCATTCTCGGATATTACGAGGATAGTGCTATCCATATCTTGCTCACCTGCACATATCATGCCTACCACTTCGTTATCTTCGCCGTCGAGCGTTACGCCGCGCACTCCGGTAGCGTTACGACCCATGGCGCGCACATTCGATTCGTTGAAGCGAATGGCACGACCGTTGCGGGTGGCTATCACAATCTCGCTCTGGCCGTCGGTAAGACTTACGCTTACGATAGAGTCGTCCTCGCGAATGTTGATAGCATTCACGCCATTGGCTCTCGGACGGGCATAGAGCGACAGCTCAGTCTTCTTAATCAAGCCTTTGCGCGAGCAGAAGGTGATATAGTGGTTGCGGCAGAACTCTTCGTCCTTCAAGTTCTGCACATGAATCATCGTGTTGAGCGCATCATCGCCCGGAATGTTGAGCAAGTTCTGTATGGCGCGCCCTTTCGAATTCTTCATTCCCTCCGGCACCTCGTAGACCTTCAGCCAGTAGCACCTACCCTTCTGAGTGAAGAACAGAAGGGTGTCGTGCATATTAGCGCGGTACACCTTGTCGATAAAATCTGCATCACGCGTGGACGACAGTTTGCTACCGATGCCGCCGCGCCCTTGGGCGTGGAACTCGCTGAGCGGAGTGCGCTTGATATAGCCCAGATGACTGGTTGTAATCATCATCGGGTCGTTAGCAAAGAAATCTTCAGGGTTGAAGTTGTCAGCCTCGCCCGGCATAATCTCCGTTAGGCGCGGCTCAGCCCATTTCTCCTTGACTTCGAGGAGCTCATCTTTGATAACCTTGCGACAGAGGTCGTCGTCGGTAAGAATTTGGTTGTAATATTCTATCTTGCGCATCAGCTCGTCGTACTCTGCGTGCAGCTGCTCCTGCTGCAAGCCGGTCAGCTGGCGCAGACGCATCTCCACGATAGCCTTAGCCTGTATGTCATCGAGTTCAAAACGCTTCATCAATCCCTCAACAGCGTCCTGCGGAGTCTTGGAATTGCGAATGATGCGCACAACCTCGTCGATGTTGTCGGAAGCAATAATGAGACCATTTAATATATGGGCACGCTCCTGAGCCTTGCGCAGGTCGAACTTGGTACGGCGGATTACCACATCATGACGATGCTCCACAAAGTGCTTGATGCAGTCCTTAAGGGTAAGCAACTGCGGGCGACCATGCACAAGAGCGATGTTATTCACGCTAAAAGAGCACTGCAAGTCAGTAAGTTTCAGCAATTTGTTGAGCACCACATTGGCATTGGCATCACGCTTGATGTCAACCACGATACGCATACCCTCGCGACCCGATTCGTCGTTGACATTGCTTATGCCCACCACCTTCTTCTCATTGCTGAGCATGGCGATTTTCTTAATCAGCTCAGCCTTGTTCACGCCATAGGGAATTTCCGTAACAATGATGGCAGAATGCGTACCTTCGTCCTCAATTTCGCAACGGGCACGCATCACCACGCGGCCACGTCCGGTTTCGTATGCCTCCTTCACGCCCTGCAGGCCGCAAATGATGCCGCCTGTGGGAAAGTCGGGGGCAGGAATATACTGCATCAGCTCCTCTACGGTAATATCATTGTTGTCGACGTAAGCCACACAGCCGTCGATTACCTCTCCGAGGTTGTGAGTCGGCACATTGGTGGCCATGCCGACAGCAATACCCGTAGCGCCGTTCACGAGGAAGTTAGGAATGCGTGTAGGCATCACGGTAGGCTCCTGCAGAGTGTCGTCAAAGTTATTACGCATATCGACCGTCTCCTTGTCGAGGTCCTGCATCATCGCTTCGCCGAGCTGCGTAAGGCGAGCCTCGGTATAACGCATCGCCGCAGCTGAGTCGCCGTCCACCGAGCCGAAGTTACCCTGTCCGTCCACCAGTACCTGGCGCATATTCCACGGCTGCGCCATACGCACTAAGGCGCCGTAGACCGAAGAATCGCCGTGAGGGTGATACTTACCGAGCACCTCGCCGACAGTGCGGGCGCACTTCTTGTAAGCATTGTTATGAGTGTTGCCAATGCCCATCATGCCGTAGAGAATGCGGCGGTGTACGGGCTTAAAGCCGTCCCTGACATCAGGCAACGCGCGGGCAACGATCACCGACATGGAGTAGTCGATATAACTGCTGCGCATTTCGCGATTCAGATCAACTTTGATAATTCTATCGCTGTTCAGATTTTGCGTTTCGTCCATATATTCCTTATTAAATATATTGTTACTATTGTTTGGAGTCCAAAATTACAAACTATTCTTCATTTTACCCCACTATTACCCCAAAAAAAACATCATTTTCGGCTCATCGGCCAATTTACGCAAGGCATTACACCCCATTTTTAGCCTCTCTCGCGTAATCTATGTTCATTTCCGACATACTGTCGGCCATTTCACCCTACCCTATCATACGCCCTCAAAACACCATTCTCGGCAAAATGCGGCCTTTCTGCCACGTTCGTATGTAAACTGTCGCGTAAGCAGTGCGATACGTCGTCGAAACTATTGTTTAACATCGCACACATCGACAGAAGTGTCGTTCGCGCACCGAAAAGAGTCCTCCGTCTCATACCTAACCCCCTCGAAGTTCGCAGAGAAGGCCTCCGCGCGCGATTTTTGAGCCTGCGCGTTTGTTTTTTGCTCGTGAAGAACGAAAAAATCATATAAGAATTTTCAAAAATTCTTATATAAATTCTCAGAAATTCTT
>JAFLUU010000019.1 GCA_022508585.1 Prevotellaceae bacterium
TTCATATATGATTTTTTGAAGTTCAACGACATTTCTGCAAATTTCCACGACATTTTAACGCGCGCGGAGGCTCTAAAATCGGACGAGATGGGGGTTTTTACAAACTTTGAGGAGGTTTAGCACTGAAAGATGACTTGGCGGCACAGCCAGAAAGAGCATATTTTCCGCCTGCTCGAGAGATTATTCCGTAAGTTTGTGTTATCTTTGCAAAATATCCACATTTTATGCTGCAAAAAAGATAATATTGTGAAAAAGCTGTACACTACATTACTGTTGCTCGCTATAACGCTCTGCGCCGCGGCTCAATGGGAAGAGCCAGTGGAGTTTAGCGTGAGCCAGAAGCAGGTTAGCGACAAAGAAATCGTCATTCGCTTCGAGGGCAAGATAGATCAAGGCTGGCATGTCTACTCCACCGATGTGGGCGAGGGCGGCCCGACACCTGCCACTTTCAATATAGACGAGGCGAAGGGTGTTCGTCCCAACGGTAAGCTGCGAGCTATCGGCAATGCTACGCGTAAGCACGACCCGGTGTTCGATATGGAACTCTCGTTCTTTGAAAACCGCTGTGTCTTCGAGCAACGGCTCACTATCACCGAGCCGGAGTATAGCGCTAAGGGGTATTTGGAGTACGGCGCCTGCAACGACCGCAACTGCACGCCGCCTACGGCAGTGGACTTCGAGATTAAAGGTACTCTTGAGGCCTCTGCAAACGAAGATGAGGTTGCTACAACACCATTAGAGGATAATTCTATATCGGCAAGCGACTCTGCACAGGCTGAGGAGGCTACGGCAGACAGCAGTCTGTGGAGTTCGCGCATCAATAAGATTAAATCGCTACAGACAGAGGACTCGGCAAGCGCTGCCGCCACCAATGCACAGAGCGAGGAGAGTTCGCTGTTCTGGCTTTTCCTCATGGGTATGCTCGGCGGCTTGATTGCGCTGCTCACACCCTGTGTTTGGCCTATTATTCCGATGACTGTGAGCTTCTTCCTCAAGCGGGCATCGGAGCGCAGCAAGGGTATCCGCGACGCGGTGCTCTATGGACTCAGCATCATCGTGATTTATATGCTGCTGGCGGTGGTTGTTACGCTCATCTTCGGCACTAATGCCGCCAACGCGCTCTCCACCAACGCGGTGGTCAACATATTCTTCTTCTTGATGCTCGTGGTGTTCGGCCTCAGCCTCTTGGGGTGCTTCGAGCTGGAGCTTCCTTCCTCGTGGAGCAACAAAGCCGACCGCAAGGCCGAGGCGACTACCGGTTTGCTGAGCATCTTCATCATGGCGTTCACCTTGGCGCTCGTCTCGTTCTCCTGCACGGGCCCGATTGTGGGGCTTATGTTAGTGGAGATTGCCACTATGCAGAGCGTGGCGGGGCCGCTAATCTGTATGTTCGGCTTTGCGCTCGCGCTGGCGCTGCCTTTCACGCTGTTTGCGCTGTTCCCCTCGATGCTCAAGAAGATGCCCAAGAGCGGCAGCTGGATGCAGACCATCAAGGTCATATTGGGATTCGTCGAGATTGCTTTCTCACTCAAATTCTTCTCCGTTGCCGACATGGCCTACGGCTGGCATATCCTCAGCCGCGAGCTATTCCTCATTATCTGGATTATCCTTGCCCTTGCGCTGGGCATCTGGCTGCTGTGGAAGCCCAAATGGCAACGCAGCAAGGGGGCTGCGAACAAGTTTAACCCGCTACGCTACATCAGGGGCGGCATCTATCCGGTGCTCGCGGCGCTGTGTTTCTGGTTCGCGGCGTATATGGTGCCGGGCGTCTTAGGTAAGCCCCTCGGCCTCGTCAGTGCGTTCGCCCCGCCGATGTCTATGCAGCATATCCGCCTCTATGGCGAAAATGTCGAGGCGAAATTCACCGACTACGAGCAGGGTATGGCCTACGCCAAGGAGCATGGCAAGCGCGTGCTGATTGACTTCACCGGCTTCGGCTGCGTCAACTGCCGCGAGATGGAGATGAATGTCTGGAACGACTCCGAAGTGGCGGCTTACCTGCGCGATAGCGTGGTGCTGATCTCCCTTTTTGTCGACGACAAGACCAAACTGCCCCACCCCGTGCAGGTTACGGGCTTGGGCAACAAGCCCGGCGCTGCCGAGCGCACTATTACGCTGCGCACCGTGGGCGATAAGTGGAGCTACCTGCAGGCTTACCGCTTCGGCGCCAATGTGCAGCCATTCTATGTGCTGACTTCGCCCGACGGCGAGCCTATTGCAGCGCCCTACAGCTACGATACGAGCGTGGAGAAGTTTTTGAATTTTCTGAAGACTGACAATAAAAACTAATAACACTATATTCCAAAAAACTTAACAGACAAAAACGATATGGCACAAGAAGATGTATTCAAAAAGATAGTCTCCCACTGCAAGGAGTACGGCTTTGTGTTCCCATCGAGCGATATTTACGACGGGCTCGGCGCTGTCTACGACTACGGGCAGAACGGTGTGGAACTGAAGAACAACATTAAGCAATACTGGTGGAAGAGTATGGTGCTGCTCCACGACAATATCGTGGGCATCGATGCCGCTGTGTTCATGCACCCCACGGTTTGGAAAGCCAGCGGCCATGTTGATGCATTCAACGACCCCCTTATCGACAACCGCGACTCCAAAAAGCGCTACCGCGCCGATGTTCTGATCGAAGACCAGATTGCCAAGTACGAGGAGAAAATCGAAAAGGAAGTGGCTAAGGGGCATAAGCGCTTCAAGGAGGCTTTCGACGAAGCCCAGTTCCGCCAGACTAACGGCCGCGTGCTCGAAATACAAGCCAAAATCGACGCTCTGCACAGCCGCTTCGCCAAGGCGATGGAGGCGATGGATTTGGAGGAACTGCGCCAGATTATCATAGACGAGGAAATTGCTTGTCCTATCAGCGGCACGCGCAATTGGACCGATGTGCGGCAGTTTAACCTCATGTTCAAGACCGAAATGGGCTCCACCGCCGACGGTGCGACCTCTATCTACCTCCGTCCCGAGACGGCGCAGGGCATCTTCGTCAACTACCTCAATGTTCAGAAGACCGGCCGCATGAAACTGCCCTTCGGCATCGCGCAAATCGGCAAGGCGTTCCGCAATGAGATAGTAGCGCGCCAGTTTATCTTCCGTATGCGCGAGTTTGAGCAAATGGAGATGCAGTTCTTCGTTAAGCCCGGCACGGAAATGGACTGGTTCCGCAAGTGGAAGGACACCCGCATGGCTTGGCATCAGGCTCTCGGCTTCGGCGCAGAGAATTACCGCTTCCATGACCACGAGAAGCTCGCTCATTATGCCAACGCCGCCAGCGATATAGAATTCCGTATGCCCTTCGGCTTCAAAGAGGTGGAGGGTATCCACAGTCGCACCGACTTTGATCTCAAGCAGCACGCTCAATTCTCCGGCAAGAAGATTGAATACTTCGACCCCGAGGACAATCAGAGCTACACTCCCTATGTTATTGAGACTTCTATCGGCGTTGACCGCATGTTCCTCTCCATTATGTGCCATTCCTACGAGGAAGAGCAGCTGGAGGGCGGCGATGTGCGCACCGTGCTCCACCTTCCCGCCGCACTGGCGCCGGTTAAACTGGCCGTGCTGCCCCTTGTGAAGAAGGACGGCCTGCCGGAGAAGGCGCAGGAGATTGTTAACGAACTGAAGTTCCACTTTAACTGCAAGTACGAGGAGAAAGACACAATCGGCAAGCGCTATAGGAGGCAGGACGCCATAGGTACTCCCTACTGCATCACCATTGACCACGACACGCTCAACGATAACACCGTAACGCTGCGTGATCGCGACACGATGGAGCAGCGTCGCGTCAAGATAGACGAACTTCGCGCTATCATCGAGGACAAAGTGAGCATCACATCGCTGCTAAAGAAAATCTAAGTGTTGGAAAAGATGAACAAAATCATTATTTCGTCCACCGCGCGAGTGAATTGTGGCTTCGAGCGAGCGAATTGGGGCTTCGCACGAGTGGTTTGGGTCTTTGCGCTGGTGATTTGCGCCTCGGGATTGCTGGTTTCGTGCAGCGAGAGCGAGGAAAACGCGAGCGCCGACGAGTATAAGAACTGGCAGGCGCGCAATGACAGCTACTTCGCCTCCGTTCGCAGCCGCGCGCTGGACGCAATTGCCTTGGCCAAGATTGCTTACGGCGACAATTGGGAGCAGCGCTGCGACTGGCGCGCGTTTTTGAGCTACTCGCGGGAAGAGAAAGCCGACAGCAACGAGTCTACGGACTCCATTTTCGTGCAAATAGTGCAGCGCGGCACGGGAAGCGGCTATCCGCTCGGCACAGATAACATCAGAGTATTTTATTTGGGGCGCCTCATGCCGACAGATCTGCATCCGCTGGGCAAAATGTTCGACCACAGCGGTCAATCGACCATCGTGGACAAGATTTTTGACCGCAACACGGCGCGTCCGAGCGACTTTTCCGTCGCTTCGCTCACTCGCGGCTTCGCGACCGCCGTGCAGCACATGCGTATCGGCGACCGCTGGAAGATTTATGTGCCTTACAAGTTAGGTTATGGCAAAACCAAGACGGGAACAATCCCCGCCTACTCCACTTTGGTCTTTGAGGTGGAACTTGTGCAGTATGCGCGCAGCGGCAGTGTTCTGCCCAGCTGGAATTAAAGCCTTGAACTTGTAGCTTTTACCCTCAACACCGCAGCATTGAGCCTAAACACCAACTATACCATCAACACCGGCGGCACATTGCTCGACCTCGCCACGCCGAGGGTAATGGGCATTATGAATATCACGCCCGATTCCTTTTATAACGGCAGCCGCGCGCAGACGGAGGGCGACATAGCCGCGCGCACACGCCAGCTCTCCGATGAGGGAGCCGACATCATCGATGTAGGAGCCTATTCCTCGCGCCCGGGAGCCGACGACATCAGTCCCAAGGAGGAGATGGAACGACTCAGGCGCGCCCTCGCGGTGATACGGCGCGAACTGCCCGAAGCAATAATCAGCGTAGACACATTCAGAGCTGATGTGGCCAAGATGTGCGTGGAGGAATACGGAGCAAACATCATCAACGACATATCCGGCGGCGAGCTCGACGCGCAAATGTTCGCAACCATCGCCGCTTTGCGCGTTCCTTATATAATAATGCACATGCACGGCACTCCGCGCACCATGCAAGCCAATCCGCACTACGATGATTTGATGGAAGACATCGTGCTCTACTTCAGCGAGCGCATCAACCGCCTGCACGACATGGGCGTGTGCGATATAATCATCGACCCGGGCTTCGGTTTCGCCAAAACTCTCGAGCATAACTACCAACTCATGGCGCACTTGGAGGAGCTGCACGAATTGGGTAAGCCTCTCTTGGCAGGTATCTCGCGCAAGAGCATGATATATAAGCTGCTCGGCACGACGGCAGCCGACGCCCTCAACGGCACTACCGCCCTCAACACGCTGGCTCTCGCCAAAGGCGCAAGGATACTGCGCGTACACGATGTGAAAGCCTGCGTGGAAGTCGTCAAAATCTATTGCGAATATCAGAAACACCTATTTCCCTAATATCATTACCCCTCTTTTGCACTGACCAATGATTTCCTTCGGTATAAAAGACGTCATCGACATTCTGCTTGTTGCGCTGATTTTGTTCTATATCTACAAGCTGATGAAGCGTTCCTACGCGGCCAACATCTTTACCGGCATCATCATCTTCATTATCACGTGGATAGTGGTGTCGCAGGTGTTCAACATGCGTTTGCTCGGCACTATCTTCGACAAACTCGTGAGCATGGGTATGATAGCGTTGGTCATCGTCTTTCAGGAGGAGATACGCCGTTTCTTTTCCACAATCGGCACGCGCCGTTCCAACATCTTCCGCTTCTTCGGCAAGAAGCACCGCCACCACAACAGCCACGACGACATTCTACCCATTGTGCTGGCCTGCAAGAAGATGAGTAGTGAGAAGGTAGGCGCCCTCATCGTGATAGAACGTGCGGTAGGCCTGCGCGAATTCATCACCTCCGGAGAGGAAATCGACGCGAAAGTGAACAACAGCCTCATTCAAAACATCTTTTTCAAGAACTCGCCGCTGCACGACGGCGCAATGATTATCCGAAACAACCGCATAGCCGCTGCCGGCTGCATCCTGCCCGTCAGTCACAACAGCAACATTCCCAAATCGCTGGGCTTGCGCCACCGTTCCGCTCTCGGCATATCCGAAAAGAGCGACGCACTGGCCATAATCGTTTCGGAGGAGACAGGAAACATCTCTATCGCCTCCGGCGGTCAGTTCCGCCTCAAAGTTTCTCCCGACGAATTAGAATCAGTCCTTACCGAGCCGGCATAAATGCTGTTCGCTGCGTAAGCATTCATCGTTCGCAGTTTTTATATACCCCTTAACGCTGACAGAAAAGGCCTCGAAATCTGATTTTTGGGCCTCGGCGTTTGTATTTTCATCGTGAAACTTTAAAAATTCATATAAGAATTTCTAAAAAACCTTATAAGAATTCCCGGGAATTTATATAAGAATTTTTGAAAATTCTTATAAGATTTTTTCAAACTTCACGACAATAAATCGTGTGCCGAGGCCCAAAAATTGCGCGCGGAGGCCTTTTCTATGAACTTTGAGGGGATTAGGTGAAAATTCGAGGGGTTATGATAAAATGCTATGTGGGTTTGGTATCGCAAAGAAGGAGCTTAGGCAGAATGTGTTGGGGAGTTGGCTTAATAAGCACAAGTTTTGGGGCTATGCTATGAGTTTTTAGAACGAAGAGGTGTTGTAATAG
This sequence comes from Prevotellaceae bacterium, assembly GCA_022508585.1. Lineage (GTDB taxonomy): Bacteria > Bacteroidota > Bacteroidia > Bacteroidales > Bacteroidaceae > UBA6382. The sequence continues at coordinate 6,735 of JAFLUU010000019.1, forward strand.
TGGTACTTGTACGCCCTTTCTGTCTGCCGGCATGATTTTTTGAACGCTGAACACAGCAAAGTGCGTGGGTTTGGGTATGATTTAGGCTGTATTTTAACCTTTTTTATAAAGATGAAGTACTTTATTAAAAAGATTTTGTAATTTTGCAGATGTCTTGTTTGCTGTTCATAAAGTAGTTCACGCGAACGGCAATGAGTGGCAGGTGAGACACTACATACTGAAAAGTGTTTGCTAACGCTTTGTTTTTGAAACTATTGAACCTGAGAAATTCAATTTGCGTAAAACAAAAGCATTGCTGGAGTATGCACTACGGGAATGGTATTATATACACCACCCGTTGGTGTGCAGAGGACTTTACAATGTCCTCACGCACACTTTTATGGGGCGTATATAGACCAATAGCGTGGGTCTCACTCTACTTGTTTTTTTTACAAAGGTAATCTCAGGACCTAATAGTTTGAACAGGTATAGGCAAGATGCCCCGCTTTTTTGTATGCAGTAGGGATACAGAAAAATTAGAACACGCTTATCAACGGGCATCTTGGTGGGCACAAAACTTTTCAAACATTATGAAAAAGTTTTCTTTTCTCAAGGCTATGTGCGCAGGCCTGCTCGTAATGGGCTTTGCAAGTTGCGCATCGTATCAGAAGGAAGCTGCCATTATGAGCATCGGCGGAAACAGCATCAACACCTATGTGGCTGCTGACATCGACTATGCTAATGCAAAGCAGGTGGCCGGTTCTATCAACACTCGCACTGTGCTTTGGTTTATACAGCTGGAACGCAATGGCAACAAGACGCTCAAGAGCGTTAATCGCTACCGCAACCTCAGCAAGACGGAGGCACAGGCGCTCTATCGCGCTAAGCAGGATGGCGATGTGGATATTATCCTCGAGCCGGAGTTTGATACTGAAAAGCATAGCTGGTTCTTTGGCATCTACAAGACCTCAAAGACACAAGTCAAGGGATGGGGCGTAAATATCAAGGGGCTCAAGGAAGACACTCACGGTGTTCTCAATCCCCAAAGGGATTTCAATCGTCCTTTGTTCTAAGCAGACGACTTTTTCAAAAATCGCTAAACCGAATCCATCCTCCGTTTAATAGTTGAGCGGAGGGTGGATTACCTTGCGAAATGCTATGAACAAATTATTACTCATCATTTGTGCTTTGTGTCTGTCTGTCAATATTTTTGCAGATAAAGAAAACAATGAATACACGATAGATGGCGAAGGTAATGTAGTGTTTACCCATATTTTGGAAAACTTGTCGATGAGCAAGCAGGAGATATACGATGCTGCATACAAATATATCAGCACTGCCTACCGCGATACGAAATATAGAATCATCAAGAACTCAGCCGAAGACGGCATTGTAGCCGGCGAGGGAGAGTTCGTGCATTTCCATGAGGCAAATTACTACCCCTCCTCCTATTTTCTGAACGCTCCTATCATCTTGCGCGTCGATAACAAAGACGGACGGGCAAGGCTGTCGGCTATCGTAAGCCACTACACCGGCACTCGCACAAATATCAACAAGCGTGAGGAGATACGAGACCGTGTTAGCCAGTGTCCTCCCATTGCAAAAGGAGATAAGAGCGAAAAATTGTATGACAGGCGCAAGAAATTGTACGAGAAAGCCTTTGTTGTGTTAAGCGAGAAAGTTAAAAAGACTCTTAACGAGTTTGCAAATTCGCTCAAAGCATCTCGTTCTGCAGCTACCAACGATGATTGGTAAAAAGGTCATGCTATTTGATAATCTCAGAACCAACATTTACAATAAAATAATGGCGGTATAGATGTTCTATACCGCCATTACTATAATTTTTGCCAAGAATCAGTACTTATTTCTTAGGTTTCTTCGGAGCCGGCAAGGCATTGCAGGTGGCGCGCACGAGGGCGGAAAGGCTGTCGCGGTCGTCTACTTCGGCAATATAGAAATAGTCTTTGGCTCCATCGTAAGGAGGGCGCAGTTCCACATTGCTCAATAGAGCGCGGCCGGCTTCGGTGGGCTTGATGTAGAAGTTATTGTCGCAGATGAGACCGAAAATCTTGCCGTCGCAGTAAATAGCGTAGTCGCCAAACATCTTTCTTGTCGTGATGTCGCCCGCGCCGCTGCATTGGTCGGCAATGTAATGCACTAAGTCGAGATTACTTGCCATTACATATATGATTTGCCACCGCAAGGGCGCTCAACAGCGAGACGCCTGTACCATCGGCTTGGGCAAGAGCGTCATGGCCGCAGAGAACAGAGCCTATGGCATAGAGATTGCGGACAACAATGCCGCTGCGGTAGGGTTGAAAACGGGCATCGGTGATAACACCGTAAGCCATGTAGGGCTGCGGTGCGAAAAGGTCGGGATTTGTCCACTGCGTGCGGCTCTTGTCATAGCTGACATCGAGTCTGAAAAGCGGCTCGACCACCTGACGATACTCCGCCACGAGACCATGACTCTGGAATGAGCCTGTGGCAAGGATGTAGTGGCTGGCCGTGATGGCTTCGGCGTAGCCGCTGCTGACGCTGACGACCTTGTCGCCCTCGAGGGTGCCGGAAGTAATCTTGGTGTCGTAGAAGATTGTGCCGCCGAGCTCTGTGAAATGATTGCGCAGCAGGGTCTGCACGCGCGCGCCGAGCAACGAGGGCGGCAGGGTGGCAATGACATAGGTGGGCTTGCCCACTATCTGGCGGAGCTTGAGCATGGCGTCGTTGGTGGCGAGTCCGAACACTGCGGGGAGCACCACTACATCGCTACCCTCGGCGGTTATTGCCACGGCGGCGGCGAAATCGCGCAATTCGTCATCTCTATCCATAAGGCGAGCGATGCTGGTGGCACGCGTCTCGTAAGGACTTTTGCGTTTGCCCTTAAAGTATGTGATGGGCAGCGTGTTGAACGACACGCGGGCACCCTGACGCTCTAATTCGGCGCAGATAAACTCGGCAGGGAAGTCCAAAAATCCCTCGATGCCGACGAGCTGCACCCTAAGGTCTGTAATCTGATCGTCGATGTCGAGAGTAAAGCAGTCGTCGAGGCTCAACCACGCCGGCTTGGCGACGCCCATAGGCGTGATGCGGCTATGGTTGGTGGCGACATCGCCTTTAAGAACGAGGCCGGCCTCGGTGAGCAGGGTCTTGGCTTCTTCTGCCAACGCCGCCACACGCTCTGTGCCTATCTTGAGATAGGGATGGTCGCTGCGAAGGCTGCCTATCGCGTCGAGGGGGTGAGACAGCGGCGCGCCCTCGGCATCATATCCCAGCAAGTCGAAAGAACCGGAGAAACTGCCGAGCGTACTCTGACCATAAGCGGCTATAGCTACGCGCTGACCGCGTTTTTGCAATGCGATGCCTGCGATTAGTCCGCTGAGACCGCTACCAATTATAGTTGTGTCGAAGGTCATTGTTCTGAAATAGGGGGAACGAGAAAAATATCAGCGTCGCGAAAAGCTGTCAAGGCCGCACAGTCCCTGATAGACGCTTGCCATATACTGACCGTCGGCGAGGGTGGTGTCCCAGCCCACGGGATAGATGCCTTTCCAGCGCTCATTGATAAAGTCGGCAAGGTCTTGTCCGCTGTCTGCCGCGCTTTTGCCTCCAACGGAGCACATCAGGCGAGCGGAACGCATGGCACAGAAACGCCCGGGACAGCGTCCCATACCCATTCGGGTGCGTCGGCGCAGTTGAGTGAGGGTTTCCGCCTCGCCGTCGGCGATAGTGTCGCGTATCTCGCCGAGGGTTACCTTGCCGCACTCGCAGACGAACATCTTATCTTCGCGCATAACGGCGGCGCGATGGCTGCGGTGCAAAGGAGCGGGGGCATCTTCGGGATTTTCGTCGATGTCCGGCAGGGCGATCATGGCTGTCTCGCATTTGCGCTTGACATTGAGCTTGCGACAAACGAGGTCTGTTGCCATCTCTGCCATCAAACGATAGGTCATGAGCTTACCTCCTGTGATAGTAACGAAGCCTGCAAGGCCGTCGCGCTTCTCGTGGTCAAGGCAGACGATGCCGCGACTGATGCCGCGCCCCGACACCTCGCCGTCGTCCTCCACCACAAGGGGACGGACGCCTGCATAAGCGCGGAGAAGGCGAGTGCTCGCCAGAATGGGGACGAGCTTGGTGCCTTCGCTGAGCAATGTCTCGACCTCCTTGGGGGTAACGCGCATATCGTCGCACTCGCTGAGGGGCACGCGGTCGGAAGTGGAGCCGAGAATGGTTACAACTCCGTCGGGAACGAGTATATCGCCGTTGGATGCCTTATGGCAACGGTTGATAACCATCTTATTTACTCTATTGGCAAAAATCAAAAGAGCGCCCTTGCTGGGAAACATCTTGACCTCGACACCTGCCATCTGGGCAATGTGGGAGCCCCAGATGCCGGCGGCATTGACCACTACGCTGCCACGGACTTCAAATTGGTCGCCGCTCTGATTGTCGCGCAGCTGCACACCCACTACTCTACCGTTGCTGCTAAGCACATCAATGACCTCATGATAGGACAAGATGTCGGCTCCGTGCAACCGCGCATCGAGTTCATTAGCCTGCACGAGGCGGAAAGGGTCTATCGAGCCGTCGGGAACACGCACTGCGCCGATAAGCGCAGGGTTGACAACGGGTTCTATGCGCTTAGCCTCCTCCGGGTCGATAATATCAGCGGGGATACCTGCGCTATGACAGGCTTCAAATAATTTGGTCTGGTAGTTAAGATCGTCTTCCGGAAGCGAGATAAACAGTCCATCGTGTTCCTCCACGCAGTTGCGAGCTATTCGGCGCAGAATGAGGTTCTCGGCGATGCACTCGGTGGCAGACTCCGGATCGTTGACGACATATCGTGCGCCGCTGTGAAGCAAACCATGATTGCGACCGCTGGCGCCGGTAGCGAAATCGTTGCGCTCCACCAAGAGAGTACGCAAACCGCGCATGGCGCAGTCGCGAGCGGTGCCCATGCCGGTCATACCTCCGCCGATGATGATTACATCGTACTCTTTGCGGCTAATAGGGTTTCGCATCACCTGTTTTCTTAAAATGATGTGGTTGTTAGGTAATTACTGCTTGGTCTGAGCCGCAGAATCGTCGGCAAAATTTCTGCTGACGAAAGGCAGACTGGTGTAAAGAGCGGACTTCCAATAGCCCCAGCTGTGATTTCCATCACGGACACGCAGTTCCGCTTTCACGCGCTTGTTGCGCATAAGCATGTGGAGCTTCTCCGACTGCTCGAGCAGGAAGTCATCGTCGCCGATGTCGAAGAACCACTTAACAGTGCGTAGCTTTTCGAGTGTGGCGTCGTCGGCTTGCTCCACAAAGCGCAGCGCAGAATTTTCCTGCACGGCGCGGATTACATAATAAAGCTTGTTTACCTCGGCCTCCTGCAGATTATCGCTATTGTCGAGCCATGCGCTCATGGCATAGCAGGAACTAAACATATCGGGGTGCTTTTGACAATAGACGGTGCTGCCGCCGCCGCCCATAGAAAGGCCACTAATGGCGCGATGCTCCTTGTCGCCGACGATGTGGTACTTCTTTTCCACCGTGGGCACGAGTTCCTGAAAGAAAAAGTCTTCGTAATTATGGCCGGGCATATTGAAATATCCGTTCCAGGTGTTGCGCGTGTCGGGGCCGCCGGCATTTGGCATAATAATGACCATTTCGCGTATTTTGTTCTCGGCGAGAAGCTGGTCTACAACCTCGCCAATCTGCGCGTTGTTGTTCCACGAACCATAAAAATCGCTCAAACCATGCAACTGATAGAGCACAGGATAACGGGTGGCGCCACTGTCATCGAAATTGGCGGGACGATAAACATTATACTTGACCCATTCGCCAAGCACCTCGCTGTAAAGGCTGTCGGTGCTGACAATGGCTGACGCCTGCAGGCTCATACTGAGCGCAAGCACGATAAAAATGCGTCGGAAAATTTTATTCATATTCTGTTTGTATATATTTAAATTAATGTACACGCGCAAGATAGCTCTAATAATCAAGTTGCACCACACGCCCCTCGGCAAGGCTACGCTGCACTTCGATGATACGCTGATTGCCGCTGCCACGAAATCGGAGCGAGGTGTCGCGTCGCGCAGCAAGATAGGGACCATCTACAATCACATCGACATTTCGCAACAAAGGGAAGAATTCTTCTTTCTCGATAATCGACTCCCACAAAAAGCCGGTGTAGCACCATATATTTTTGTGCAACTCTTCACGAATGCGCTTACAGAGTGGAGCAATATCGTTGACGCTATATAGAGGGTCGCCACCAGAGAAGGTAACATTGAAACCATTGCAGCGAACAATGTCAAACACTTCTTCTTCAGTCATCTCGCGCCCCGCATCAAAGTCCCACGACTGTGGATTATGACACTCTGGGCATCGATGCTTGCAGCCTGCCACATAAATCGAGGTACGAAGCCCCGGACCATCGACCGTGGTGCCTTCAACTATGTCAAGAACCCTCATAATCCAAATCTCCTCGACTTTTCTATCATTTCGCGTTACAAAAACAAGCCTAAGACCTTTACTTTACTTGTGAACAATACGGTCTTTTAGTTCGGCGAGCTTACCAGAGTTCCAGCGATCGGTTGTACCAACGAGATAGCCTGTTATACGCTGCAATGTGTCTATGTTTTTGCTGCCGCAACGCGGACAAGTGGTCAATCCCTCGGCCGCATCTTCGTAGCCGCAGTCCATACAACGGTTGCGATTGTGATTTACCGACCCGTAACCGATATTATACTCGTCCATCAAGTCAACAATATCCATAATCGCTTCGGGATTGTGAGTGGCATCGCCGTCAATTTCCACATAGAAGATATGACCACCGCGTGTAAGGTCATGATACGGCGCCTCCACCTCTGCTTTATGGCGCGGACTGCAGTGATAATAAACAGGCACATGGTTAGAGTTGGTATAGTAATCTTTATCCGTTACGCCAGGGATAATACCATACTTCTTGCGGTCGCCCTTTGTAAAACGGCCTGCAAGACCTTCGGCAGGAGTAGCAAGAACACTGTAGTTATGCTTATAACAGTCGCTAAACTCATTCACACGGTCACGCATATAGGTAACAATCTTCAGACCGAGCTCTTGAGCCTCCTCGCTTTCGCCGTGATGCTTGCCGATAAGTGCAATAAGGCACTCTGCCAAGCCGATAAACCCAATGCCCAATGTTCCTTGATTGATAACAGACTCCACGGTATCGGTCGGCTGTAAGTCTTCCGAACCCACCCAAAGCCTACTCATAACAAGCGGGAATTGTTTAGCCAGCGCTGTACGCTGGAACTCAAAGCGCTCGTTCAATTGCGAAGCAGTAATCTCAAGTAAGTTGTCGAGTTTTGCAAAGAAAGCATTGATACGAGCTTCCTTATCCTTTATACCCATACATTCAATGGCAAGCCCCACAATATTAATTGTAGAGAAAGAGAGATTACCGCGCCCTACGCTCGTTTTAGGACCAAAACGGTTTTCAAACACGCGAGTACGGCAACCCATTGTCGCCAATTCGTAGAGATGACGATTAGGGTCATTTATATTCCACTTCTCATGCTGATTATAAGTTGCATCAAGATTTACGAAGTTGGGGAAGAAACGGCGCGCCGTAACGGTACAGGCATATTTATAAAGGTCGTAGTTCGGGTCTGTGGGCAGATAACTAACACCCTTCTTTTTCTTCCATATTTGAATAGGGAAGATTGCTGTTGCTCCGTTGCCAACGCCCTCATAGGTTGCCTTAAGTATCTCGCGAATGATGCAGCGTCCTTCCGCTGTAGTATCGGTGCCATAATTAATGGAAGAAAATACCACTTGATTGCCACCACGAGAATGAATAGTGTTCATATTGTGGATAAAAGCCTCCATTGCTTGATGAACGCGTCCTACGGTGCGGTTAATCGCGTGATGAAGCACTCTTTCCTTGCCAGTCATGCCAATAAGTTCGCAGGTAACATAATCCGGGAACTTTGCATCATAAAGGTCACTATAATCCTCGCCATCATAAGCCTCAAGATATTTCAGTTCTTCAATAAAAGAACTTCTTACAAAAGGCGCAAGATAGAAATCGAAAGCAGGAATAGCCTGACCACCATGCATCTCGTTCTGTGCAGTTTCTAGCGATATGCAAGCAATTACGCTGGCCGTCTCAATGCGCTTGGCAGGACGACTTTCACCATGACCAGCAGTAAAACCATACTGCAGAATTTTATCTAACGGGTGCTGCACACAGGTAAGACTTTTGGTCGGATAGTAATCTTTGTCGTGAATATGCAGCAAGTTGTGCTCCACGGCATCGCGCGTCTTCTCGCTGAGCAGATAGTCGTCAACAAAAGGTTTTGTGCTCTCCGACGAGAACTTCATCATCATGCCCGCAGGCGAATCCGCGTTCATATTGGCGTTTTCGCGTGTAACATCGTTATTTTTGGCATTGATAATGTCAAAGAAGTTGGAGGTCATCTTTGCATTACGCGCAATACGGCGTTTATTACGATAAGCAATGTAAAGTTTAGCCACCTCTTTGCGCGGGCTCTTCATAAGCTCCATCTCTACGAGGTCTTGGATTTGCTCCACCTCCATCTGCTCCTTACCCGTAACACCAATTCTATCGGTAATCCTCTGGATTAGGCTCTCATCTTCGCCCTTCTCCGACTGAAGCATCGCCTTACGTATAGCTGCCTTGATTTTCTCCTCGTTATAGCCCACTATACGACCATCGCGTTTCTTAACTGTTTGTATCATTGTCTATTATTCTTTTGTGTTAATTCAGAGTCTTAATCATATCATTCTTTAGTCTTGCAAAGATACACAATCTTTATGATTCTAACACGAGAAAATCAAACATTTATTCAAATATTTCTATCACAAATTTCTTTTTGGAAAACTTTTCAAACCATCGAATTTTTCAAAGCGTTCATTTACAAGACATTAACATTTACTACGGGAAAACTTTTAATCTCCACAATTCAAACAAACGAAATTATTTTGCAACGACACTCCTTCTACTAGTTTTCAAAAACGATAATTCCAAACACAATAATGACAACAAAAACATATAGTACATTTACATAAATAATAATGTACGCGCGCACATTATTATTTATGTAAATGTACTATCAATTCGCGAGCAAGGAGAGATTTTCGGCCTCCATATTTAGCAAAAAGCGCTTGGTGTTCAGACCACCAGCGTAGCCGGTCAATGTACCGTTGGCGCCGATTACTCTATGACACGGCACAAAGATGCTAATAGCGTTAGCACCATTGGCATTAGCCACGGCTCTGACTGCAGTAGGGTTGCCAATCCGCCTCGCCAGCTCAGCATAGGACACAATAGCGCCATAAGGAATTTTTACCAACTCCTGCCAGATCCTACGCTGGAAGGCTGTGCCAATCATCAGCATCGGCAAATCAAACACACGGCGCTCACCGCAGAAATACTCGTCAAGCTGACGCGTTGCCGCGAGCAGAGTTTCGCTATCGCCCTCCATCATCTGCGTATCCAGTTCTCTGAGCAGTCGCTGGTCTATCTGGCTGCGACGCATCCTTGCAGTCCAGTCGCAAAGACACAATTTGTCGCCATAACTCCCCAGCAAAAGTTCGCCACAAGGGCTGGCATATCGCTTAATGCAGACTAAACGCTCCGCAACTCTCATATTCCAAGAATCGTTTGACAGGATTTTCGTTCAACCAAACATCGCCCAGCACCGCCACGCCGCCGAAGCCTATATCAAGCGCAATGCGCGCGGTCTCCGGTGTAATGCCACCCAGCGCAATGACTTTGTCGTCTATCACGCCCTCATCGCGAGCCTCCCACAGCGTCTGCAGACTGAATGCCGAGGCGTAGCCCTCCTTTGATATACTGTTAAAAATCGGACTAAGAAAGACATAAGCGCAACTTTGCTTATGCGCCATCACCTCGTCCAGCTTATGGCAGGAGAAAGAAAGCTGGGCGTTGATTTTTTTATCGTCCAACTGGCGATGCACTCCTAAGTGCACACCTCTCAGACCGAGCGTTTCCGTCAAATGATAGTGAGAGTGGAGCACAATCTTGTCGTGAAATTGTCTATCCACCTGCTCCACCAATCTGCGCACTTCGCCAGCCGTGGCGTTAGGCTTACGGAGATGCAGAATGTCGAGCCCTTCAGAGAAAATATCATTGATAATCTTCGCTTCACCCTCAAAAAAATCAGGCAAAGTGATGAGTATGAGTTTTTTGTCCATCACTTAGGCATTCGGCTTGTGGAGAGCCGACGAAATTCTTACCGAGTCGAAACTTGCGTCCCAGTCCTTCCACACAGGCGTAAGACCGCGCTGCAATAGGCTCTCACAAATTTCCGCCGTCGGGCGACTGTCGTTCACAGAGAACTGGTCAAGTGCCTCGGGGTAGGTGTAATATCCGCCAGGCTGCGTGCGGCTGTCCGCACTCATCGTAGTGACGCCCAGAGTAGCCATATTGTCGCGAATAAAAGCCGGTTCGCGTGTAGAATAAGAGATATCCACATCGTGATCGAAGATGCGCATGGCGAAAGTGGCCTGTGCCAGCTGCCTGTCGGTCATCACGCAGTTAGGTTGGAAGCCTTGGTTTTCCGCAGGTCTCATGCGCGGAAAATTAACGCTGTACTTCGTGCGCCAATAAGTCTTCTGGAGGTAACGGAGGTGGTGCGCCATCATCGTAATGTCGGTACGCCACTCCTTTTCAAGGCCGATAAGCACCCCCATGCCAATGGAGTGAACTCCGGCACGCCCCATGCGGTCAAAACCATTGACGCGCCAGTCGAAATTGGCTTTCATTCCTGAGGGATGATAAATATTGTAGTTCGCTTTGTGGTATGTTTCTTGAAAACAGATGACGCCGTTCATACCATGGTCGGCAAGCGTGCTGTAATCCTCGGCGCTAAGAGGCTGAACCTCAATTTTCACATTCGAGAAGTAGCGTTTGGCTATCTCTACAGCCTTCACAAGGTAGGCAAGGTTCGCCTTTGCCGGATTCTCGCCCGTAACGATGAGTATATTCTCAAACGGAGCGATGCGTTTGATGGCCTTGTACTCGTCTTCAATCTGCTCAGGCGTCAGAACGACGCGCGCCATTGGATTTTGGCGGTGGAAAGCGCAGTAGACGCAGCCGTTGGTACATGAATTGGTGATGTAGAGCGGAATAAACATCGAGATAGTGCGGCCAAACCGCTCCTCTGTGTACCGGCGACTCAGTTGCGCCATCTGTTCGATGTACGGCTCGGCCGCAGGCGAAATGAGCGCCATGAAATCCTCCACATCGCAGCGCTGTTTGCCGAGCGCGCGACGCACATCAGCCTCGCTCTTGGCAGCAATGCGCTCGGTCGTTTGCTGCCAGTCTATTTTTTCTAAGTATTCAGAGAACATAATAAGTCTTTGCTCTATCCTCGCTATGCCAGAAAACTCGTCAGCGGCGAACTGGCGCTGGCCTCGATGTTGGCAGAGCCTACGGCAAGTCCGGCTTCGTAGGCGCGGCGGCCTGCAATCACCGCCTCCTTGAAGGCAATAGCCATCTCCACTGGATTACCCGCCACCGAGATAGCAGTATTCACGAGACAGGCGTCTGCACCCATCTCCATTGCTTCCGCCGCGTGGCTCGGAGCGCCCAGACCGGCGTCAATAACGATAGGCACATTCGCTTCCTCAATTATAATCTGCAAGAAATCACGCGTTTGCAAGCCGCGGTTGCTACCAATCGGCGCAGCGAGGGGCATCACGGCGGCGGCACCAGCTTCAGCAAGCTGCTTGCAGAGCGTAGGGTCGGCCTGACAGTAAGGCAACACTATAAATCCCTGCTTTGCCAGCTGTTCGGTGGCTTTAAGGGTCTCCACCGAGTCCGGCAAGAGGTAGCGCGGGTCGGGATGAATCTCTAATTTGAGCCAGTTCGTCTGAAAAGCCTCGCGAGTCATCTGTGCAGCGAACACAGCTTCCTCGGCGTCGCGCACACCGCTGGTATTGGGCAGTAGTTGAATCTTGGGATTAGCGATATGGGCGAGGAAGTCGTCCTCTTGGTCGGCAAGCTCCACCCGTTTCATTGCCACAGTAACCATTTGAGTGCCGCTGGCGTCGATAGCATCGGTCATCGTCCGGTTATTGCCAAATTTGCCGGTGCCGAGGAAGAGGCGCGACACAAAATCCTTGCCGGCAATAGTCAGTTTATCCATAGTATCGTTTTAATTAGCGTTGTTAAGTATGCGAACAATCTCCTGCGTGGCGCTAATGGGGTCGTCGGCTTGCAGAATACCGCCGGATATGGCAATACCGTTCACGCCGGTGGCAAGAAGGTCGACGATGTCGTCAGCCACAATGCCGCCGATAGCCACAACAGGTATGCGCAGAAGCTCTTTATCCAATTCTTCGACTATTTGCTCGTAGCCGTTGAGCCCAAGCGTCGGAGCGAGGTTCTGTTTGGTGTTGGTGAAGCGAAAAGGGCCGCAGCCGAGGTAGTCCGCGCTGTGGCGGCAGTGGCTGATAGCCTGCTGGGCAGTATTTGCCGTGCCGCCGATCAGACATTCCTCGCCCAACTGGTGGCGAGCCTCGGCGATAGGCATATCTTTCAGCCCCAGATGCACTCCGTCAGCCTTCAGCTCCTTCACAAGAGCCACATGGTCGTCTATAATAAAGGTAGCGTCGTAGCGGTCGCACATTGTGCGAAGCTCTTTGCCCACCTTGCGCACTTCATCAGCCTCAGCACCTTTCATACGGAGCTGCACCCAGCGACAACCACCCTCCAAAGCCATCTCAGCGCCCTCCAAAGTGGAGTAACGCTCCGTCTGGTGGGTGATAAACTGGAGGCGTCCGCGATATTTGATGATTTCAGCCATCTGCAAGTCGTCGTTTCTTTATCCGCCGCTGAAAGCCTTGAGTATAGTAATCTGCTGGCCGTCGGCAAGGGCGAAATCGCTCCACCCTGCACGCGGCACGAGCTTATTACTCACCGCAACAGCCACGCCGGCGGGCGGCAACTTGCGCTCTTGAGCCAGCTCGGCAAGCGTCCGGGCGTCGGTTTCGTAAGGAGTGTTGTTGATATTGAGTAGCATAAAGCCAATTTTTTATAAGATGTCGTGCCCACATCCGGACTTAGCCACAAAGCTGCCCTGAGGGCAGTGCAAAATTACTAAAAAATCACTAAAGAATTTCAAATTCCAGCACCGACTTGAGTCCTGCCACGCGGAAATATCGCTGAAGCGTGCCAAAGATAACCACACGCCTGCCTACAAGCTGCGGATTGTACACAAGATTGAGCGCCGCGCGGGCATCGCTGCCTTTTTTCAGCTCCACGGGCAAACAATCGTCTACGCTCGCAGGCGCAGGTGTGTCAGCTATAAGAATATTGGTCTCCACCGTAAACGGCGCAGCGAAGTTACAGCCGGTATTCATGGAACTTTTAACCGTACCCACGATGTAGCCGCACAAATAAATGTATTTTATGTCGTCTGCGTCGTAAATCCGTTGCGCCTCAGCCACACTCCGCCACGCAATGGTGTCGGGCGCCGGCGCAATAGTGTCGATGTCTTGGGGAATAGTGTCGGCTATGGCAGTATCGCTGTCAGGCTTGCTCGGTTCAATCACCTCGTCGTCTATAATGCCCGGCCCGCTGCACCCAACGAGGGCAAGAGCCAGCAATACGAGGAACAAAAAACAATTGGCAGCGCGCATCGGCTACAGACCCGGGTCGTTGACAGCCGCTTCTATGGCAGCAGGGAAATAAGCATACTCTAATCTATGAATACGCTGCGCAAGGCTATCCACAGTGTCGTCCTCCTTGACCGGACAATAGGCCTGCAGTATCGTTTGCCCCTTGTCGAAGTGCTCATCAATGTAGTGAACGGTTATACCGCTCACCTTGTCGCCGCAACGGAGCACATCGGCGTGCACATGGTCGCCATACATACCCTTACCGCCGTGTAGCGGCAGCAAAGCAGGGTGAATGTTGAGCACACGCCCCTCAAAGTAGTGTATAAGGTATTCGGGGAAAAGCAGCAGGTAGCCGGCAAGCACACAAAAGTCGGCGCCATACTCCTGCATCAGCCCTACCACTCGCTCTCGGTCGTTCATGTCGCCCTTACCCACATAGACGCTGTCCACACCGAGCGCCGCAGCGCGCTGACGCACATAAGCGTCCTCCTTATTGCTGACAACCAGCACCACCCGAGCCACCTCGCTCTGCTGGAAGTGGCGAATAATCCTCTCGGCATTGGTGCCGTTGCCCGAAGCGAATATCACAATTCTGCGCATAATCTTGCTCTTGTATGAAACAATTTGACCATCAATCATTAGCTCGGCACGCCCATTGCGTACACGCATCGCCTAATGGTCAATGGTCATCAATCCGTGATGAATTAGTGTTGTGGGTGCTGATGGATTCGAACCACCGAAGTCGAAAGACAGCAGATTTACAGTCT
>JAFLUU010000002.1 GCA_022508585.1 Prevotellaceae bacterium
CGAAATGAAATAAACGAGAAATAGATAATACATACTTCTGATTGAGCTTTACGCTCTTGTTCTCTTGATGTTAGAGTCTGGAAAATTCTAAAATACGAGAATGGGATGCGGAAAAGTTCACGCGTTTATAGGCGTGAGCTTCTTTCCCCTTATTTGTATTTTTAGGTTTCCAGACACCCAACATCAAAAATAAGGACTATTGAAAGAGTTTTTACGCCTTTCTTTGTATTCCTTTGGTAGAACAATAAAAAGAGATAAACCTTTTTATTAACTTCTAAATTCATATTAAAACAATGAAGACTTTAAAATTTTTCAACAAAACGCTACCATTCGTTAGGAAGCATCTTGTGTTTATTTTTGCCTTGTGTTTTTTTGCGCCGAATGTTCATGCTCGTCGCATTGCTTACTATTTCTACATGGATAACAATGATAAGCATATCTATGAAGATGAGAATGTAAAAGTGTGCATGGTAAGCGATATAATTTATGTATATAACAAAACCAGCCAAATTATTTATATCGATAAGGCAAACAGTTTTGCGGTATTAAATGGAAAACATTACACCATGTTCTCAAATTCGGTAACTACTTCAGGTATATCTGGCAATAGTGGAATAGGTGTAAACTTAGGTATGATAAGTCCGTATCTTAACGGTATCAGTGTAAGTGGAGGCCGTGGCATATATAACCAGACGGCGACTTATGAAAAAAGGATATATTCTTTGCCTCCTAAAACATGGGTAGGGATATGGACATGGAATGATCCATTTTCGTTAATGGCTTCAGACGGACATATTATAGATAATGGGAATAAGTTTCTCCCCTTAACTCCCCGGAGTCGCTATGTAGAACGAGGCAAAAAGATAAAGCTGACAAAAGGATTTGTCCGGACTTTTGAATACAATAATTCTCCTCTTCGTTATAAACATTGATTACATATTCTTTAACGGAGGACTTGAAAGAAACAAAAGAGGTTGCTACTGACGAAAATTATCTAAAAGCAATGGTTGCGGACAGCTATAAAGGTTGGAAAGATTATCGTGCAGAAAAGATACCTTATTGCAGACCGTTTATGGAAGATACGGAGAACTACTCAAATTGGTCGCGCTATAAGGAAGGGCGGAGACTCGAGGATGTGGAATTCTTTGGAGTACTTATCGCTCCAATTGTACTTGAATTGTTATTGTTGTAGTTGTTATAAATCCTAATCACGAACACTAATTCGGGCATCAGTGTTACAAAATGCTGATGCCTGAATTGGTGTGATAGGGTGGTGTAATTGTGCGCTGTTTTGCCTTTTCCTTTGTTGTTTTTCAGTTATGCAAGCATTTTTTTTTGTGATTTTGTTGCGCATTTTAGAAACAAAATCTAACTTTGCAACAAAATGAAAAACACAGATGGAACAAGTAATCTTTGAGGTAGAACTCTTAGAAGAAGCAAGAGCTTTTTTGAAATCACTCTCAAAAGATATAAGACTAAAAATAGGTCACAATATCCGCAGGGTGCAAAAAGGCGAACAAAACATAAAACTATTCAAAAAGTTAGACAGCACAGATATTTGGGAGTTTCGCACCATATACCATGGCGTCCAGTACCGTCTGTTCGCTTTTTGGGACAAAGACAATAATACAATAGTCGTAGCTACACATGGCATAATCAAGAAGACGCAAAAGACCCCAATCAAAGAAATCGCAAAAGCCGAATCAATCAGAATAAAATACTTTAAGAATAAAACCGAATAAATTAAAAAATATGAAACAGGTAGGAGATATGAAGTTATACAACTTCGAGGAAATATTAGAAGAAGATCTTGGGCTCATCGGCACTCCAGAGCGCGACGAGTTTGAGCGTAGCGTAGACCGGCATGTGCAAGTATACCGTGTAGGCGAAGCTATCAAGCGAGCTCGTGAAGCAAAACAACTCACCCAAACTGAACTCGGCAAGAAATTAGGCGTACAACGAGCACAAGTAAGCAGGATAGAAAGCGGCAAATCTATTACCTTAACCTCAATGATACGAGCATTTCAAGCCCTTGGCGTAGAATGCTCCCTCGATATGAAGGGTATCGGTAAAGTTGCACTATGGTAAAAGTGAAATATCGAATGACTCATATCCCGGTATAGGGTAAGTGTTCCTGCCCTTTTATGTCGCTTTGTGTCGCATCTTAGTCTTTTTAGTTGTACGAGAGTAATAAATAATTCGGGCATCAGTGTAACAAAACGCTGATGCCCGAATTGGTGTTGTATTATAAGGATTGTATGTTTTTTGTATGCTCTTTGTTGTTTTTGTTGATGTGATTGAGCAATGCTATCGCGAGAATTAGTTAAATTCGCAGTTGATTAGAAAATAAATAAACAAATATAACAATATGTATAGGACTAAAACATGTGGCTGCCTGCGCATTGGCAATGTCGGTGAGCAGGTAACATTGGCGGGCTGGGTGCAGAGAACCCGCAAAATGGGGGGTATGACTTTTGTTGACCTCCGCGACCGCTATGGTATAACGCAATTGGTATTCAACGAGGAGACGGACGCCGCTCTGTGCGAGGAAGCTAACAAGCTCGGGCGCGAATATGTGGTGCAGGTGGAGGGTAGTGTCAATGAGCGCTACAACAAGAACCCCAAGATGCCCACAGGCGACATAGAGATAATAGTTAGCACGATGAAGGTGCTCAACAAGAGCCTCACGCCGCCCTTTACTATCGAGGAGAACACCGATGGCGGCGACGAGCTGCGCATGAAGTACCGCTACCTTGACCTGCGCCGCAGCAATGTGAGGGCTAACCTCGAGTTGCGCCACAAGTTCTGCCTTGCGGTGAGAGATTACTTAGACAAGGAGGGCTTTCTTGAAATTGAGACCCCTGTTCTGGTAGGCTCTACGCCCGAAGGAGCGAGGGATTTCATTGTTCCGTCGCGTATGAACCCGGGTCAGTTCTATGCGCTGCCGCAGAGCCCCCAGACGCTGAAGCAACTGCTTATGGTGGCGGGCATGGATCGCTACTTCCAGATAGTGAAGTGCTTCCGCGACGAGGATCTGCGCGCTGACCGCCAGCCGGAGTTCACGCAGATAGACTGTGAGATGAGCTTTGTGGAGCAGGATGATATTATCCGCACCTTCGAGGGACTGACCAAGTACCTTTTCAAGGAGGTGCGTGGTTATGACTTGGGCGACGAGCCGTTCCTGCGTATGCCGTGGCTCGAAGCAATGACGCGCTTCGGCTCTGACAAACCGGATATGCGCTTCGGCATGGAGTTTGTGGAGCTGATGGACACGCTGAAGGGCACGGGCGAGTTTGGCGTGTTCAATGAGGCTGCCTACATCGGCGGTATCTGCGCCAAGGGCTGCGCTTCATATACGCGCAAGCAGATTGACGAGCTGACGGACTTCGTTCGCAGTCCGCAGATCGGGGCAAAAGGCCTTGTGTACGCTCGTGTGGGCGAGGACGGCACGGTTAAGAGCTCGGTGGACAAGTTCTACCAGCCCGAAGTGCTGCAAAGCCTCGCTGCCAAGATGCAAGCCGAGGCCGGCGACCTCATTCTGATTATCAGCGGCGACGATGCTATGCGCGCCCGCAAGCAGCTGTGCGAGCTGCGCCTGCTGATGGGCGACCGTCTCGGCTTGCGCGACAAAAACAAGTTTGCTCTGCTCTGGGTGGTGGACTTCCCGATGTTTGAGTGGAGCGATGAGGAACAGCGCCTGATGGCTATGCACCACCCGTTCACTGCTCCGAAGCCGTCGGACATCGCTAAGCTTGACACTGCGCCTGCCGAGGTGCTTGCCGACGCGTATGACATGGTGTGCAACGGCGTGGAGGTCGGCGGCGGCTCTATTCGTATCCACGACGCGGTGTTGCAGGCTAAGATATTCGAGGTTTTAGGATTCACGCCCGAGAAAGCGCAGGAGCAGTTCGGCTTCCTGATGAATGCGTTTAAGTTTGGTGCGCCGCCTCACGGTGGTCTGGCCTACGGTCTCGACCGTTTTGTGAGCTTGTTCGCCGGTCTGGACTCTATCCGCGACTGTATAGCGTTCCCGAAGAACAATTCCGGCCGCGATGTGATGCTCGACGCTCCGTCGGTGGTGGATCAGTCGCAGCTCGACGAGCTTTGCCTCCAGCTTGCGCCGCAAAAGAAATAGAATTAGCCGGACTTGGATTGTTGTCAGCCACAAAGGTTGCTTAAAATCCGAGTCCGGTTTTTATATATCGACATTATAAATAAACAGGTAGGGATTTCTGCCTCCAACATCGTCATAAATATGATAAAGAAAAACTTTTCGCTCTCCGTTTGCATCTTGTTGTGCGCGCTGATGAGCATTTGGCCGCTCAGCAGCAAGGGTGAGCGCGTGGTGAATGTGGCTAATGCCGGTACTCTGAGCACTCTGCTGAAGCAGAGCGGGAGTGAGCTCAAACTCAAGGGCAAACTGAACGGCACTGATGTGAAATACCTGCGCGAGCTCATCAATAATGGCGGCGTGGTGGCAATCGACCTCTCGGAGGTGCATATTGTGAGCGGTGGCGAGGCTTATCTCGACTCGTTGAAGACCGAAGATGATGCAATCGGGCAGGATATGTTCAAGGACTGCCGCAATCTGCACCGGATAGTGCTCCCAAACACTCTGCGCAGCATCGGAACGACTGCGTTCTCGCACTCCGGACTGCGCAAGATAGACATTCCTAACAGCGTATGCCGCATTGGGCGCGATGCGTTCGCCAATTGCCGCTCGTTAGACACCGTTATAATCGGCAGCAGGGTTACGGCGCTCGACCAAGGGGTGTTCTATCGCTCGAATGTGAAGCAAGCGTACATCAAGCGCGTTACTCCGCCCAGCATCGGCAACTATCTGTTTACCTCTAACCCTAATGTGTGCGTCTACAGCAGCGCATTGGAGGATTACAGCGAGAGTAGCTGGAGCAACTTCTGCTCTCTGACAGGCGGATTGGAGAAACGCTATCCGCAGAAGGAGGATAAGACGACGGCGATGGTGAATCAGAAACTCGCCATCTTCTTTGAGGACGCGGCGTGCACCAAACTGCGCGCCCAGTACCTCGCTATGAACGACAAGAAGCTCATGGCTGCCATGAAGAAGGCTAAAATGCCTGCTTTCATGCGCAATCTTGCCCTCAAACTGAAGAATAATGGCTGGGCTGCCTATGAACAGGATTTTCGCATTCACGATTACAAGGCTTTCAGCGATGCAAACTACTGGAACAACAAGTTACGAAGCACCGGCGGCTCGTATATGGGCAACCCGACGGGCATCTGGACCAGCGGATACGACACTCTGTATGTCTTTGTGGACTCTGATGTGCCTGCCGATGCTACTCTATACCTTGCCGGCTGTGTTAAGAACGACTTGCTGAGCGATGCCAAATGCGGGCAGAAGCTTGTGAAAGGACTCAACATCGTTGAGGGACAGAAAGACGCGCTATATTACATTATATACACTGCTGACACACGCTCGCAGACCAAAACGCTCAGCGAGTGGCCAAAAATAAAAATCCATATCGAAGGCGGCATCGTTAACGGCTACTATGATGTGGCACGCAAGAGCGATAGCGACTACCGCGCCTTGCTTGCGGGGGCTACCCACGAGCTTTTCACCGTGAAGTCCGACGAAGCGTTGTTTAACTTCAAGACTGAGAGTTACAAGAGCGTCTGGCCGGAGACTATTGACAAGGCAATATGCTGGTTCGACAGCGTTACGGTGTGGGAGAAGGAGATAATGGGCTACTGCGAGTCGGTTGTTAATGGGCAGAGGGCGCAAGCACCCTACAACCTCACCGGTGGCGAGAGCATCTTCCCGATTTACTACAATAATCCCAACTTTGCAATCGAGGGCAAGGAGTCTGATGCCGGCTGGGCGAACTCTACGCTTTACCGCACCTCTTATAACTCGCTGCGCTGCATCTCGGCGTCGTTTGATGTAACTCTTCCTAATCACGACGACTGGTGCGCCGGCCACGAGTGCGGACATAACAACCAAAAAGCAATCAATTTGGAGGCGGCCACCGAGTCGTCGAACAACTTGTTCTCCAATGCTGTTCGCTACCTCACCGGTAATGCGACATCGAAGGGGGCTGCGCTCTCTTCGGTGATGGACGAGTACACTCGCAACGCGCCTTTTGTGTTGCGCAGCGGCAATAGCATGATGCATATGTACTATCAGCTGTATCTCTACTATCATCTTGGACGCAAGAACACCTCTTTCTATCCCAACTTCTTCAAAGCGCTACGCGAAGACCCGCTTGAGCTCTGGGGCAGCAGCGATAGTAGCATCTTGAAGTTCGCACGCAAGGCTTGCGAGGTGGCACAGGAAGATTTGACCGACTTTTTTGCCGCCTACGGCTTCTTTGAGGCATACGACGAGCGTACTATTGGCGACTATGGCTCGCATTCGTCCTACTCTAAGCAGGAAGACATCGACCGCACGCTTGCTGAAATCTCCAAGTACCCGAAAAACCGCGCTATCCTCTTCGTAGAGGATAGGGTTGACTATGTTTTGACCAACGGCTACCTCTCTCCGGCAGGACAGAAGCGTCGCGACTCCGACCAAGTGGGACAATGTGGCGACCTCGGGCAGTTTACGGACTATCTTGACGAGAATTTCAAGCCGTCGAAGTACACTTATGTGCAGGCCGACTCGCTTTATGCCATGACAGGCGAGGGTGGTGTAGGTTTCATTGTGCTTGACGCTGAGGATAAGATGCTTTTTGCCTCCAACGCCAAGACTTTCCGCATTCCCACGAGCATTGGTACAGACTTTAAAATTTATTCCGTCGATGCCGACGGCACTTTGCACGAGGCTGTCAAGTCCGGCAATGGTGGCGTGGAGGTTGTGTCGCTCGCCAAAGCCGGCACTTTGGCTGACAATATTTCTTCTTCCGTTCTCAAGGCTACTATCAGCGGCGACATCAATGGAACAGACATCAAGCAGATGCGTGAGTTAATGGAAAAGGGTAGTCTGACGGTGCTCGACATCTCTAATATAAACATAGTAGAGGGTGGCGACAATTATTACAAGGATTACAATAGCGAACTCGGCATTATCGGCGGTTATGCCTTCCATGGTTGCAAAAAACTGATTGCCGCGAGATTGCCGAAGACTATAACTAAGATTGGCACGAATGCTTTCTCGCGCACGGGACTGAATATGATTGTCGTCCCCGACAATGTGGACACGCTTGGCGGCGATGCTTTCGCTTACTGCGATGCGTTGTCGCAGGTGGTGATTGGTCAGGGCGCTAAGAGATTAGAAAAGGGCGTGTTCTACAACTCTCATGTTAAAGATGTCTATGTAAAAGCATTAACGCCGCCGACTTTGGGAACTTATATCTTTACAAGTAAGCCGACAATCCATGTTCCTGCCAGCGCGCTGGAGGATTACAACAACTCCGACTGGGCGAAATTCGGAACTATTGTCGGAGATCTCGATGAGCAGGATATTTGTTCAATATGCCAATAGTGCAAGCCGAATAAGCGTCAGCATCTAATTTATTTTATAGTTTCTTCTATAACGCATTGCGCATAAAACAATATGCGCGATGCGTTTCTTTTTTTGTTTCTCGAGGAGCCGAAATTTAAGTGTGTCAGCGTGAAATTTAAGTGCGTTGAAGTCTCCAACTAATTGCGTGCACATTTTAATGAGCACGCAATTAAATTTCAGTAGCACGCAGTTTGTTGCGCAGTAGGACGCGATTAGTGAAAAGAAGCACGCGCATTGTTGAAACAAGATCGCGCTTAGATGAAACGCGCTCGCGCTTACTTACGATGCTAATGCATCTGCTGAAATTATGCATATGGTTTTTATAAAATATCGTCCATTTTATCTTGAAGAACTTGCAAATAACTGCATTTTCAAGGCTTTTTTGAGAGCAAGAATAATATAAGTGTCCAAAAATTGCGATATTTTGGAAAATCCCTCTCTTGTCTTATAAAGGCAACAGACTGTGCAAAAAAGGTATAAAATGCATACTTTTCTGGGTTTTTCTATTTAGTGAATAGTGTTTTGTTGCTTTGGTGGTAAATAGTTAAGGCTGTAGATTTTTAGTACTATTTACTTGGTAGTAATAAACTTCTTCGTATCTTTGCATAAACTTAATATAATAAATAAAGTTGTTAGGTAATTCTATGCGCATATTTGTGTGTATTTACAGAGAGAACCAAGTATTTATACCGAGTCTGTAAGACTAATATGTGAAGCTTGGGGATAGTATGGATAACAATAAAACAGAGACACTAATAGACCTATTTGCTGGGTGTGGTGGTTTGTCTTTAGGATTAGAATATGCAGGATTTACTACAATCTTTGCAAATGAGATTATACCAGAATATTTTGAGACCTACAAGAGAAATCGTAACTTGGATGAGTCCCAATACTTTGTTGGAGACATAAAAGAGTTAAACCAAAATATTGACAAGTATCTTTGTGGATTTGGAAATGTGGATTTGGTTTGCGGAGGACCACCTTGTCAAGGGTTTTCTATGGCTAATAGACAAAGAATTATTGATGATCCAAGGAATCAACTTTACAAGGAGTATCTAACCTTTTTAGCAAAGGTGCAACCTCGTTTCTTTGTGATGGAGAATGTGCGAGGAATGAAAAATAAGTGGGATGAGATTAAGGAGGATATACGGAAGTATCTCCCTATTTATATGTTTGATTGTGCTTTGCTGTATGCTGAGGACTATGGAATACCGCAGCATAGAGAAAGATTTATTGTTATTGGTAATAAAATTGGTGTAGAACCTAAACTTATTTTTGACAGCATTGCAGAACAAAAGAGGGATCATTTTGTATTGAGGGATGCTCTTGCAGGTTTACCTATATTAGGTAATAAAACCCAAAAAGGGAAGTCCAACATTGAGGATGCAATATCTGGATTTACAGAGATTGATTTTAAATATACCGAGGATAGTTTTTATCGTTTTATCAATGGGGATAGAAAGATAAGTAAACTATACAATCATAAAAATAGATACAACAACCCAAGAGATATTGAGATTTTCTCAAGGTTACCTCAAGGGGCAAACTCATTACACGAATCTATAGCTGATATTATGCCTTACAAATCAAGAAATGATATGTTTAAGGATAAGTATTATAAGTTACAAGAAGATTGTGTATGCAAAACCATTACATCTCATATGAAATTTGATTGTAATATGTATATACATCCTTGGCAACCTAGAGGATTAAGTCCAAGAGAAGCAGCAAGATTGCAGACTTTTCCAGATGACTATATTATTTATGGCTCACAAAATAGTTGGTATGCTCAAGTAGGTAATGCTGTACCTGTAAAACTTGCAGAAGTAATTGGTAATGCTATAATGAAATTTGCTAAATGACACACTTAGAGCTTTTTGCAGGTATTGGAGGCTTTCGTAGAACTTTGGAGTTATTAACCAATGATGGTATAATGGACTTTGAAAGTGTGGGTTTTTCAGAAATAGATGCTAAGGCAATTTTAACATACACATCTAATTACAATACTGAGGGTGAGGTATTCCTTGGAGATATAGTAGCTTTTACAGCAAATACTAATAATATAGCTAACCTCCCCGACTTTGATTTTTTGTCTGGAGGTTTCCCTTGTCAGACATTCAGTATGATGGGTAGTAAAGCTGGATTTGAAGAGGAAAGAGGGCAACTTTTTTTTAGGATTATTGACATCCTTGCAGTGAAGCATCCTAGGTATGTACTTCTTGAGAATGTAAAAAATCTCTATACTCACGATGGAGGAAACACATTTGCACGTATAGTACATGAGTTAGAACTACAAGGATACAATGTTATTAGTAATATCTTTAATACTCAAGATTATCATTTGCCACAAAAGAGGCGTAGAGTGTTAATCTTTGCAACACTTGACCAATTACCAGAGGGTGTTGATGAGTTATTTACTCCTAAAAATGTAGCAGCTCTGTTTGATGAGCACTATCTTGAACTTGGCGTATCTCACTATGATACTGTATTGGATGTACTAGCACATCAAGTACACCCAAAGTATTTCTTGTCTGAAAGAATAAAACCAACTATTCTTGCGAATGGGTCAGCTAACTTTCGGTCAAGATCAGATATTAACCAAATCATTGCAAGAACTCTAACTGCCTCAATGCACAAAATGCACAGAGCTTGTCAAGATAATTATTATAGCCAGGATTTTATTGACACCAATGGCTCTGTTAATCCTGTTGAGAATATGACAAAGGAACAGTTGGCACGATTACCGATTAGAAAACTTACACCAGAGGAAGCTTTTATGCTTCAAGGTTTCCCTGCCACTTTTGCTGTTAATGGCAGACATGCAGGAGTAGCTGACGGTGCTTTATATAAACAAGCTGGCAATGCTGTTAGTATTAACACCATTTACGCAGTATTGTATTTTCTAATCACTAACAACATAATGACAGAATAGCTTATGTTTTTTACCATCAATTCAGAAAGAAAGATAGGCTACAAAAAACTATCTAGAGCTGACTTGGGGTTAAGTCCAACAAGTCACCAGACCCATATCGGTCTTTATGAAAACATGTTAGATTTTTTAGATAATGCAGATACCACTACTGCTATGCTTATCTATGGTAACTATTGCGATATTCTTAATTGTGATTTTGACCGCATAGAAAATCCAGATGGTTCTTATCGTAGCCCAAAGATAAGGAAAGGTACTACAGGGGGGAATACCATAGTAAAGCAAATTAGAACCTTTGCAACAGCAAATCCTCAAAGGAATTATTTTTTAATTTGGTTTGGTTTAGACAACAATGAGCTTCTCTTTTGGTTAATAGACGACACCTCTAATGATTATTTACAGATTAGTAGTTATCTCCCAAGAACTAACAAAGTATACGATGCCTCACAAATTGATTTTTCCATATTGTTATTTTACATAGAGGATAAAATAAATAAGGTTTCTATTAAAATACAGCAAGAACTTGAAATAACAGCACAAACAGGAGTAAATATATCAAAAAGAAGGTATAAACCTATTGATATCGAAAAGGCTCAAAATAGATATAAAGAGACAGGCAGGAAGGGTGAGGAACTCATAAACGAGTATCTTGGCCACCAACAACGGCAAAGCTTGATACACTCTTTTACTTGGGAGAATAAAAATAGAGAGTCTGGGAAACCATTTGACTTTATTATTAATCCAGGAAGAGGTGATGAACAATATATTGATGTAAAATCAACTCTTTATAAGTTTGAGCAGCCTCTAATTTTTAGCAATGGAGAAATACACTTTATCCAAAGTGTTGCTAATGAGAAATATTCTGTATTTAGGGTCTATGATATGAATAATATTAAATCAAAACTTAGAATTTGTAAAAGCTGCCTACAATATATGAGAATGTTAGACGGAACAATAATTAGTTTTCAAAAAGAGATGGCAATAGCTGCTGCAAATGTGCAAGAGATGAAAATAGCGATCAAACCAAATAATACAACCTTTGGCAACATCTTAGATGCAATAGTTTTGTAAAAATAAAAATGTTGACATAAGACTTTAGTGAGAGTTGAGAGTGATGAGTTTTGAAATTATCCGAACCCATTATTGATAAAATAGACAAAATCTTCGTCAAACATTATGGTTTCACCGAAGAAGAATTAGATTTCATCATTAACTACGATATCAAATATCGTATGGGTGATGAATTAGGTAATAATGAATAATAATCGAATCAATAAGTTATGAAATCTCAATCCGTAGAATTAACATCAACAGGCATTCGTAGAATGCTAAAAAAGTATACTCCCGAAAGGGCTATTGCAGAATATATATGGAATGGATTTGACGCAAAATCTAAAGTTATAACTCTTGAATTTGAGTTCGAATCTCAAGAGTTGGATACTATGAAGTCTTTGACTATTTCCGATACAGGAAATGGTATTTGTTATGATGACTTACAGTACAAATTTAGACCAATATTGGAATCTCAAAAACGTCATGCAACAGATGAAGGAGATTTTGTCAGAGGTAAAAACGGATATGGACGTTTAACATTCTTCAGATTTGCTAATTATGCAACATGGGACACAACATATGAAAAAGAAAATAAGAGATACAATTATAAAATAACAATAGATGGTAGTAACTTGGCGAAATATACTCCAACAGATAAAATTGAAGTAACCAACAATGTCGGAACTCGCGTTAAGTTCGTGAATCTATCTGAAGAAATTTCAAATGCTTTTATTGAACATAAATTAAAGCCTTTTCTAAGAGCAGAGTTTGCATGGTTTTTAGAGTTAAACTCAGAATTTAAAATACTTATTAATGGAGAAGAACTTATTTGTACTTCAATTATTGAAGACAATATTTCTATGCAAATTGATGCTTGTGGCAAAACATTTAATTGTAAATATCTCCTTTGGAATGTTAAACCTAATGATGAATTCTCTCGATTTTATTTCTTAAATAGTTCGTTAGATGTAAAAGGAACAAAAACTACTTTGTTGAATAAAAAAGGAGATAATTTTTGGCATAGTATAGTTATTATAGACGATTTCTTTGACCAAGAAATGCTGGAGTGCAAAGCAGACAAAACGATTTCTCCGGGATTATTTGAAGATAAAAATGCTAGAAAAACATATAAAAGCCTGATTGAGAATCTAAATGAATTCTTAAAAAGAAAAAGAAGACCTTTTTTAAAAGAACAAGCGAATGTTTTGATAAATTCTTATCACAGAGATAAGGTTTTTCCCTATTTCGGTAATTCAGAATGGGAAGAAAAAAGAAAAGAGGAATTGGAGGAACTTGTTAAAAATTTGTATGAAGTAGAACCTCGAGTCTTTTTAAAGCTTAATACAGAGCAAAAATCAATATTTCTTCAGTTGCTAAATTTAATTATTGATAGTGGTGAGAGGGAAAGTCTGTTTAAAATCATAGGCGAAGTTGTAGATTTGGATTCAAATGACAGAAAAGAGTTTGCAAAACTGTTAGATACAACAAGATTGAAATATGTAATCTCTACAATAAAATTGATAAAAGATAGAATCTTAGTGCTTGAAGATTTAAAACAGTTAGTTTTCAATCATGAATTAAAAGCTGGTGAGGTCAAACATTTACAAAAATTCATAGAAAAGCATTATTGGATATTTGGAGAAGAATACCGTTTTATTTGTGCAGAAGAAGTGAAATTTGAGGAAGCATTACGCAAGTATTTATATGTTTTAAGAGGTGTCGATGAAAAAACTATCATAGAGCATCCTGATAAATATAAAGAAATGGATCTGTTTTTGTCTGGTACAGAATATAGAAATGGAGGGCCCCATAATTTAGTTGTTGAAATAAAGAATCCAACAACAATCAAAGTCCTTACAAATAAAGAATATGGCCAAATTGAGTCTTATATAGATGTTATTATGAACAGTGATTGTTTTAACGATAATCGCGAACAATGGGCATTCTACCTTATAGGACAGGATTACAACGATATTATCGAGCGTAAAATAATAAACAAAGATACAGGGTTAACAATGAATGCCCCCAACTGTAAACTGTATGTGAAGAAGTGGAGTCAAATCGTCAATGATGTCGAACTTCGATTACAATATCTATTGGAAAAATTAAATATAGAAAGAACAAAGTTATCTAAGGCAAATGTTTTAGACGAGGTAATGGATGAAGTCACTAATAATAGTGCGATAATGAAAACAAATATATAATATGAATGTTGGCAAAGTTAATATTTTTATAAGCTCCACATGTTATGATTTATCGCAAATCAGAAAAGATTTATGTGAGTTTATTATTGGTTTAGGACATAATCCGATATTGTCTGAACAAAATGGTTTTCCTATTGATCCACGACTTGATAATTGGGAGAATTGTATCAATGCAGTAAAAAAATATGCAGATGTATTTGTCCTCATTATTGGTAGTAAGTATGGGAGTGTAGGAGATACAGGAAAATCCATTACAAATACGGAATATTTAACTGCGATTCAAAAAGGCATTCCTATTTATACTTTTGCCTTAAAAGAAATGACAACTCTTTTGCCGATATGGGAACATAACCCTGCTGCGGATTTCTCATATGTTGTAGACAATAATAAAGTTTTTGAATTCCTTGCAGATGTAAGAAAAAAGAGCGGATTGTGGAATTTTGAGTTTGAAACAGCCCAAGATATAATGGAAACATTGCGAAAGCAATTGTCTATATTATTCCAAAGTACATTAAAATTGCGAAAGAAAATCGTATCATCTCCGTATGAAGATTTATATTCGAGAATTTCAAGCAAGGCATTAAATATATTGATGCAAGAAGAAGAAGGATATGATATAAGATTCTTTATGCAAGTCATGCAAGATGGTATTATGGACTATCATGATTTGCGAAATGACTATCGTTATTCTATTATTTTGAAACCAATAAATAGACGGCGCAATCTTGATGATTTTTTCTTTTGGCTTGACCGTAAACTTGATGAATTATGGAGTTATATAGATTCACTTCACAAATTATCAGATACATTTAAAACTTTTTATAAAGAAAATGATGATGATTCTGATATAAGAGGGCTACATTATGTTGCAAGTACCTATGCAGAATTTTACAGAAATTTTCTTAAATGGGGAATAGAAATAAAAGGAATGATGGGACCAGATGAATGCAAAAAACTTATGGAAGTTTTAGCAGAAATGCCGTCATTTATAATTGAGCAAATGGAACAATACCCTGCTGAAGTAATGAATAAAATTCCATTGTGTATAGAGAAAGGACGGCAAGGTACATTAGAAAAAGAGGATTTAATTTTATTTCCATTTAAAATAGAGATTCCTCAAAATTTGATTGATGCGTACAAAAAAGAAATGGATAATTTTCAATCTTTAATGGAAGAACGGGAAAAGCAATAACCCCAACTTACGATATGTTTAGGGAGATATGTATTTGTAAAATGGTAGCCGATGACGATAGAAATAAAATGAGATGAATGTAGAATATCTTGGCAATAAGGAACTGCTAAATATATCTGCGAGATTGCAGACCAAATAAAGTTTGTAGGGGTAACGGAGCAGAGTAGCCTAAATGATTTAAAGGCAGAATACAAACATAAACGAGAGAGTATAGGACGAGGTTTGTAAGGTGGGGGAAGATAAAACGAGTGAAATGGTTCAAGAATTTACTTCTTCCTCTGCTTTGTATGCTTGCAGAATGGTATGTTCAAATGCTGACAATAATCTGATTGACCTTATCTTCCATAGGTAATGTGCCATCAATCCAATGAATGGTGATGCCGCGGCGTTCCATGCCGCGGAACCATGTCATTTGGCGCTTGGCGAACTGATGAATGGCAATCTCGAGGTCGTGCACCATTTGGTCGTAACTGAGTTGGCCGATGAGGTGCAAGGTTAAGAACTTGTATTCCAAGCCATAATAGATGAGGTCTTCTGGAGCAATGCCGCTGTTCAAAAGGATTTGAACCTCGGCGAGCATTCCCTCCTCAAGGCGCTTATGCAGACGCTCGGTGATGCGCTGACGGCGCAACTCGCGATCTATAGAAATGCCGAAGACAATCGGAGAAAAGCCCTTGAGATTTGAGTTTTCAGGCGTTTTGTTTTCGGTCTTAAGGGCTTTTCTGGAAATGTCGAGATTAGTTTCTTGGATGCCCTGCTGATTATTATTGCGCCCTACCTCTATTTCTATCGCTCGGATAGCGCGCTGAGGCGTATCGAGGTCGGTAATATTATGCAGGGGCTTTAGCGAAGCGAGAATGTCGGTAAGTTCCGAGAGAGTCTTGCCCTCAAGAGAGTTGCGCAACTGCTGATTGATCGGAACGCTGGGTAGATTATATCCTCTGATGACAGCTTCCACATAAAGACCGGAGCCTCCGCATAGAATGGGCTGCACACCGCGTGATGTAATGTCGTGGTACGCCTTAAAAAAGTCGCGCTGGTAATCATAGACGGTGTATTTTGTGCCGGCAGGCACGATGTCTATCAAATGATGCCGGATTTTTCTCCCCGCTATGATGTATTCTCCCAAATCCTTGCCGGTGCCAATATCCATGCCCTTGTAGATTTGGCGACTATCGCCGCTGATAATCTCTGCGTCGAGGCGATTTGCAACGGCAACGGCAAGATTTGTTTTTCCGCTGGCGGTCGGGCCTATTATTGTCAGCATCTTGTTCACGATGGCGAAGTTACGAAAAAAGCTCTTCCCGCCAAAACGGAAAGAGCTTTTTGTATTGTAAATTAAAGTCGTATTACTTCAACTCAGCGAGGTACTTGATAGTACGAACCATCTGAGAAGTGTAAGAATTCTCGTTGTCGTACCAGCTTACAACCTGCACCTGATAAGTGTCGTCGTCGATCTTGCTAACCATAGTCTGGGTAGCGTCGAAGAGCGAACCGAACTTCATACCGATGATGTCGGAGCTAACAATCTGATCCTCGGTATATCCGAAGCTCTCGTTGCTGGCAGCCTTCATAGCAGCATTGATACCTTCCTTGGTAACATCCTTGCCCTTAACAACGGCGATGAGGATAGTAGTAGAGCCGGTGGGAGTCGGAACGCGCTGAGCGCTACCGATCAACTTGCCATTGAGCTCGGGGATAACGAGACCGATAGCCTTTGCTGCGCCGGTGGAGTTCGGAACGATGTTCTGAGCACCTGCACGGCTGCGGCGAAGATCACCCTTGCGCTGAGGACCGTCGAGAATCATCTGGTCGCCGGTGTAAGCGTGGATGGTAGACATGATACCGCTGGCGATAGGAGCGTACTTGTTCAGTGCGTCAGCCATCGGAGCGAGGCAGTTGGTGGTGCAAGATGCAGCCGAGATGATAGTGTCGGCGGGGGTCAGAGTCTTGTGGTTTACATTGTAAACAATGGTGGGAAGGTCGTTGCCTGCGGGAGCAGAGATAACAACTTTCTTGGCGCCGGCCTGAATGTGAGCGGCAGCCTTCTCCTTAGAGGTGTAGAAACCGGTGCACTCCAGCACAACATCAACACCAAGCTCGCCCCAAGGCAGCTCGGCAGCGTTAGGCTTAGCGTAGATAGTGATTTCCTTACCGTCAACGATGATAGAGTTCTCGGTAGCCTCTACAGTGTGCTTGCCTTCGCCGAACTTGCCAGCGAAACCGCCCTGAGCGGTGTCATACTTGAGCAGGTGAGCGAGCATGCTGGGACTCGTCAGGTCGTTGATAGCTACTACCTCATAACCTTCAGCCTCAAACATCTGGCGGAAGGCCAAGCGGCCGATACGGCCAAATCCATTGATACCAACTTTTGTTGCCATAATTTTGTTGTTTTTAGTGAGTTTATAATTAACTTTCGTTGTATTTGTTGTTTTTGTCGTGCGGATTTTGCTTTTGTAAGCCTTAAATCGCTGCAAAATTACGAAAATCTTTTTATATTTGCAGAGCAGAGTATGTAAAATATTCAAAACCAATATAAAAATAATCAAGACCATGGGTTTTATTAAGGAGTTCAAAGAATTTGCCATGAAAGGCAATGTGATGGACATGGCTGTCGGTGTTATCATTGGCGGCGCGTTTGGTAAGATTGTCAGCAGTTTGGTTGACGATGTGCTGATGCCTGTAGTTAGTTTGCTCACTGGCGGCGCGGACTTCACCAAGTTAGCTGTTACTCTCGGCGAGGGAGAGAATGCTGCTCAGATTTCTTACGGAATGTTTGTCCAGAACATAATCGACTTTCTCATCGTGGCGTTCTGTATTTTCCTCATGCTGAAAGGCATCAATAAGCTTAATAAGAAAAAGGAAGAAGCACCTGCGCCCGCTCCTGAACCAAGTGCAGAGGAGAAATTGCTGACAGAAATCCGTGATTTGTTAGCAAAAAAGTAGGACGCTGGTCATAAAGCCGACGATAAATCGCCTTCTCTCCTCCAAGTGGGGGAGAGAAGTTTTGGTGTGGCTAATAATAACAAACATAATATAAATATGAGTAAGAAAAACTTTACTAACAGCCTCCGCTGCTTTTGTAGCGGTGCGCTAACTCTCGCCGCCGCTCTCTCTGCCATGGGCGGCATCAAGGTTGATTCTGTCAAGGTCGCTGGCCCCTTTGCAGTGCACAAGCCGCTGATGATAGATACCGTCAATGCCAAGCAGCAGAAGCTCGCCGACGCTTTTGCCCTCGATGCTTTTGTTAATACTGACGCCGTGCGCAACGGAAAGGCTGCCACTCTTGACGCTCTCAATGCCGATATTGCGCAGAATGGCCAACTCCTTATGGCAGGTTTCGATCTCGTGCTTGACAACTTTGCCAAGGTGGAGATAAAAGCCGACGGCCCCAAGCAGAAGAAGGTCTATGTCGACGGTAAGGAGGTCAGTGGCAAGAAAGACTATCAGCGCGGACGCTATGAAGTCGTTGTGAAATATCTGGCTGACACCGCCGCTTTGTCCATCTCCGTTGAGGCTGGCGATAGTGCCATGCTCCGCGTGCAGACGCTCAACGCTACTGCCAAGCGTCCCTTCAGTCTTGATGATGTTATGGAGATGAAGCACTATACCGGCCTCAGCGTGTCGCCTTCCGGCAAGTATGCCACCATTAGCACCTATTGGTCTGACCACGAAGGCCGCTCGCAGCGTCGCAATGAGGTCATCGAGGTAGCGACACGCCACAGCTGGACACCTCCGCAGGGCGGTTTGCGCTGGATGCCCAAGACTGACCGACTGATGGGCGTTCGCACAGAGAGCGGACGCAAGAGCCTTGTGAGTTACGACCCCACCGATTTCAGCGAACAAGTGCTTTGCGCAGATATGCCTGTCGATTATTATGTTATGGCGCCCACCGAGGATTTTCTTATTCTCACCAAGACGGAAAATGGCCCCGACAAAGAGAGCGGAGTCTATGAGGTGCTCACTCCCGACGACCGCCAACCCGGTTGGCGCAACCGCAGCAACCTCTTGCGCCTCGATCTTGCCACAGGCATCGTGCAACCCCTTACTTTCGGCAGCCACAATGTATATCTTGCCGACATTGCGCAAGACGGTAGCTACATTGTCTTTTCAGTGCATGAAGAAGTGCTCGGCAAGCGCCCCACCGAAGTAAATTCCGCTTACAGACTGAACCTCAATACTCTCCGCTGCGACACACTCTTTGAGCGCGATGGTTTTGTGGGGGAGATGAGCATTATTCCCGGCACTGACAAGTTAGTGATTAAGGGCAGTCCTGAAGCGTTCAACCGCATCGGCTGCACTTTGCCCGACAATCTCACTCCCAACACTTACGACTATCAACTCTTCCTGCTCGACATGAACACCAAGGCCGTCAAGTCTTTGACGCGCGACTTCGATCCTGCTATTAGCAATTTCAAATGTGTGCAAGATGGCTCTGCCGTCTATTTTACAGCCGAAAATGGCGACTCTGTTAGCCTCTACCGCTACGATGTCGCCCGCGATAAGATAACATTCGTACCTCAGCCTATGGAGCTGGTGCAGAGTTTTGATTTTTCCAATGACGCCGCTACCTTGTTATATTATGGCAGTTCTCCGTGTGTGGCAGAGCAGCTTTATCAGCTCGAGGGCAAGAAGCAAAAGCCCCTTCTTCTCGGCGAGGCTGACCCCGAGCGCGTGCAGAATGTGGCCGTCGGTACTTGCCACGACCTCAAGATACAAAGTAAGCGCGGCTATCCTCTGACAGCCTTCTATTATCTGCCGCCAAACTTCGATCCCGCAAAGAAATATCCTGTCATCGTGCATTACTATGGCGGCTGCACTCCCACATCGCGCCGCTATGGCGGAGGCAGTCATTATCCTGCTCACTATTGGAACGCCATGGGCTACATTGTCATCAACTGCAACCCCTCGGGCGCTGCCGGTTTCGGACAGGAATGGGCTTCGCGCCATGTCAATACTATGGGCGAGGGAGTGGCAGAGGACATAATCGAGCTCACTCAGGCGCTGGCGGAAAATCCATGGGTCGATACTGAGCATATAGGTTGCGTCAGCGCAAGCTATGGCGGCTTTATGACACAGCTTCTGCTCACCAAGACAGATATGTTCGCCGCCGGTATCAGCCATGCCGGTATTTCCGACCACACCAGCTACTGGGGCGAAGGTTACTGGGGCTATACCTACAGCCAAGTCTGCGCCGCCAATTCTTATCCTTGGACCAGAAAAGATTTGTTCGTCGACCGCTCGCCGCTCTACAACGCCGACAAGATTCACACCCCCATTCTTTTCACTCATGGCAGTGCCGACACTAATGTTCCCGTTGGCGAGTCAATTCAGATGTACACCGCGCTCAAGTTGCTCGGCGTGCCCACAGCCTTTGTGCTCGTGGAGGGAGAAAATCACGGCATCATGGACTTCAACAAGCGCAAAAAGTGGATAAACACTATGGTCGCTTGGTTCGACCGCTATCTCAAGGAGCAGCCGGCTTGGTGGAACGCCATTTACACCCCCAAAGATTTGTAGAATGACCTCCGTCCTGTTCATTTGCCTCGGTAATATATGCCGTTCGCCAATGGCGGAAACAATTTTCCGCCATTTGGTGGACGAGCGGGGGCTCACGGCGGAATTTGAAATCGACTCCGCCGGACTGATAGACTATCACGAGGGAGAGAAGGCCGACGACCGTATGCGCCGCCACGCCTCGATGCACGGGTATCACATCACCCATTTGTCGCGTCCTGTTGAGATTGCAGACTTCGCTCGCTTCGACTATATCATTGGCATGGACGCACAGAATATGCGCGCACTTCGCGCCATGCAACCCGCCGGCAGCCGAGCACAGCTCTTGGAAATGGCTTCTTTCCTATGTCATCATGAGTCGGACTCCATTCCCGACCCTTATTATGGCGGCGACAAGGGCTTTGAGCATGTCATCGCTCTGCTGGAAGACGCCTGCGCAGTTCTATTGGACGAGTTGCAAGCGACATAACTTTCACAAAAAGGCAATTATGCCTGATATATGTATTCAAAACACGGTTATCCCCTGCTTTTTTGCTAAAAAAGCAGGGGATAATTCGTACAATACAAGAAAAAAGAAATAACTTTGCATCGTTTTGGGGGACAAATCCCGAAATCGAAGAAGCGTTCCGCGCTTTATCCTTTACCTTGAAATCTGGTAAATTTCTAATCAGAAGGATTAAGACTACGGTTCGCCAATTCTGTATGTGCTGATTGTATGCATACGGCCTACGCCGTTGCCTCAGGCATATACGGCGTAGGTGAAAGTGTATTTATTCATTTCTGATAAGGTTTTACCAGAGCCTAAGGTAAGATGAGTAAGGACAATTCCCTGCGTCTTTTTCGTCAAACCCGATGTGATCGTTCGTTTAGAGGGAATACGGACAAAATTAAAACTTGAAATAACAGGTTATAATTAGCAGAATTATGCAAGCAAAGGAAACACGATTACAAGAAATCATAGAAGGAACAAAACAATTTATGATTCCCTTATTTCAAAGAGCATATAGTTGGACTATAAAGGAGTGGAAAGTTTTGTGGAATGACATAGCAGAACTTGCAGACATGGAAGTGCCACGAATTCATTTCATGGGCTCAATAGTTACTATGCCAACAGTTAGTGTTCCTCATGGAGTTGCAAAGTTCCTGCTCATTGACGGACAACAACGATTGACAACAATTTTTATCATTCTTGCGGTTTTACGAGATAAGGCTCATGAAATAAAAAACACAAAATTAGCAGATAAAATTCACAACATATTATTGGTAAACCAATACGAAGAAGGTAGCGACCACTATAAACTCTTACCAACACAAATCAATCGTAAGGCATTTCAGCAAATTATAGAAGGGTTAGACAACGATACAGATCCAATTATAGAGGCTTACTATTATTTTAGTAAAGAGATTGATAAGAGTAGTTATGAGCTTGAAAAAATACTAAAGATACTAACGGACACTATCTCTGTTGTCAGTATTGTGCTTGATATGGATGACAATCCATACCTTGTTTTTGAAAGTCTAAATGCTAAAGGCCGCACATTAACTCATGCGGATTTGATAAAGAATTATTTTTTTATGCGAATACCACTTAAAGAGCAAGAAGATATATATAAGAGATATTGGCTTCCAATGCACAATAGTTTGAATGCCGACGAACAATTATTGTCTAAGTATATCTGGCATTATATGATGAAGGACGGCGGTATGATTAGGGAAACATATGTTTATTATGCGCTTAAAGACAGAGTTTCTGAAGAGAATGCTGTATCATATATACAAGACCTACATAGATATAGTTTTTTTTACAGAAATCTTATATATCCGGAATATGAGAAAAACAAAAAGTTAAAAAGATGCTTTGAGCGTTTGAATAGAATAGCCCAGACGGTTATATACCCGACATTATTGTTTTTTTATGGAGAGTATGATTGCCAACGAATAACACAAGAAGAGTTCGTTGAACTATTAACAACTATAGAGAATTATTTACTTCGCCGTTTTGTTTGTGAATATAAAACAAACGAACTTAATAAAATATTTCCAGCAGTGCTTTCTGCAATAAAGTCTAATAATGAAGACGGTATTGTTGAGACATACAGAATTTACTTATCAAGAAAAGGGTATCCAAAAGATTCTGAATTTAAATCTAAACTCCAAACAACCAAATTGTATGGTCGTGGAGATAGAATTGAAAAGGCGAGCTTTATCTTAGAAAATATTGAAGAATCGTATCATCATAAAGAGAAAGTTTATACTGAAAATATACAAGTCGAACATATTATGCCTCAAACACTTTCTTTTTGGTGGCAAAGAAATCTTGGAGAAGATTGGACTGATGTTCACGAGGAGCTATTAGACACAATAGGCAATCTCACTTTAACTGCATACAATCCAGAACTTTCTAATGCTGATTACAACTACAAGAGAAATATATATGCTAATAGTCATATAGAGTTAAATAAGTATTTTGCTAAGATAGCGGTATGGAATCGCGAGCAAATACTAACCCGTTCTAATATTCTCGCCGAAAAAGCAATGCAAATATGGCCGTACTTTGGCGATAGCAATGCTATCATTCCCGAAGAGAAAGAAGTGACAGGTTCTTCTCCTCGAAGTTTAGAGATTTTAGGAGAAATATTCGCTGTTAAAAATTGGCGAGATGTACTGGAAATAACATTAAATACTCTGGCAGACTTAGAAGCCGACAAATTTATGTGTATTGCGCAACAATTGCCCACATATATAAGTAAAGACCAAAGAAAGTTTCGCGCAATACGCCAATTGAACAATGGATATTATATTGAAGTAAACCAATCTGCAAACTCAATTTATCGAGTTTGCACGAAAGCGTTACAAATAGTAGGGCTAACTCCTGACGATTGGAATGTAAATTGTGAAGGAGGCATCATTAGCACTCCAGAGCCTGCTAAAACAGAAAGTGTGAATCCTATCACGGGACGACTTTATCGTGATGTAAAGCAAAAATGTATAGAAAGGGTTGCACAGTATTTTAATACGAAGTTTTATTCTGTTAATAATAGTTATTACTTAACGGGTATATCTCACGGCTTGCATTCTTATACATTGGGCGTACATTTTGCAGTATCAAAAAAATACCAATGCGCGGAAGGCGATCGTTATTGGCTTGCATACAGACCAAAACAGACTGGAGAAGAAGCAGAAGAATCATATTATGCGTTTGGTTGTGGAGATGAAAATACAATAGTTCTTCTTCCGGAAAGTATGCTTAAAGAGCACATAAATGAGATGCACTATTCTACAGACATAGAGTTTGGTACCCCTTCACATTTTCATGTATCCATTCTTGTAGACAAAGACAAACGAGTAAGGTGGATTCTGCCTGTACCAGAAAGGCATGAGATAGATATAACAAAATATCTATTAAAATAGTCGTACTTGTGTTGAATTTATTTGTGAGTGCGCACGACATTATGCAAAACTTGCACGAGTTTTTGTGTCGGAAGGTTGGCTTTTAGCAACGCGAGGAGGCGTTAAGGTGGTGGCTTTCGGGGCTTTATTAGGTCGTGCGCATCGGCTATAAGGACGGCGAGGGCTTATGACTCGGGGGCAAGGTATCGGGTGGGGGAGTAGACGAGCCCCTCTGCGGCATTGCGCCCGTCAGTGTCAGTAAGCACGAAAGTCCACATCCATTTGTTGAGCCTAACGCCATTTGCCGCCACATAGGGGAGCTTAATCAGCACCTTGTTCCAACCCTCGTGCAGAGTTACTTGCAGAGGCTTGCGCGCCGTGAAGTTTTCGTTCATCAGGTCGACCTCATTGCTGATTGTCTTGCCCGAGTTGTTCCAGTTGTCTGGCAATATCTCCTCGTCGTTGAGCCAAAGGCGCGAGCCCTTGCGATCCCAATTCCCCTTGTCGGGAGCAGTGTCTTTCTCCGAGCGTCCATAGTTCTGAAACTCAATCAGTGCGCCGACGGTCTGTTCCTTAGGCGAGTAGATGTAGGTGTAAGCGTAGGCCGTCTGGTTGATAGCCGCGTTGCCGTAGAGTCCGGGCACCGTGCCGCCCCATGTATGGCGCAGATAGATGCCTGCTCCGGTTACTGGCGTTATGGTATAGTCGGTGTGGTCGAGGCTTTGCTCTGGAGCGAATGATGCATTGGCGTCGCCGTTGTTAGGGAAGCCTTCCGTAATGTGCCAATGCACATTGGTCTGCTTGACATATGGTATCGGTTCATCTTTTAATGACAAATCTTTGTGTAGCAAAAACCTGCGCTCCCAGTCGGCAAACTCGTCAAATTCCTCGCCGGAGTTGGGGAGCATTGTTCCGCCGACCTCGATGTATTGCTTACCGCCGCCAATCCACGCCCGCTCAGCGGAGGCAAGGACACAGGCGTACAGATTGTTTTGCTTGATGATGTCCTCTTGTGTCGGCATCTTGCGGTCGTTCCATAGAGCAGTGATTGTGCCGGCCACTTCCGCCGTGCCTTGTTGCTCATAGTAGATAGAACTTTTATAAATGCCCACGAGGTCGGCAAAGACATCGAAGTGGTTGATGTAATTGTAGCGGCAGTCGATATTCGGAATGCCTGCAATCTTTTTACCCGCCGTCGACCACATCTGTGTCATGTCAAACTTGTGGTTAGCTATGTTCACGCCGCTTATAGGGTTCCAGCAAACTACCTTTTTGCCAATAGAGTGGAGCTTGTCAATCATCGTTTTGAGGAAAGTGTTGTCGCTAATTGCTCTCTCGTCGGCTCCCATGTGAATATAGGGGCTGTCTTTGAACACATCAGCCACCTCCTCAAGCACTTGCAGCAATATCTCTTTACCTTTCGTCGACTGCATATCGCAGCCCATCGCGCGGACAAATGCCTTGCTGTGTCCCGGCATATCTATTTCGGGAATAATCGTTATGCCATACTTCTTCGCCTCAGCCACTACCTCGCGGCAGTCTTGCTGAGTGTAGTACTGCCCTGCAAAAC
This sequence comes from Prevotellaceae bacterium, assembly GCA_022508585.1. Lineage (GTDB taxonomy): Bacteria > Bacteroidota > Bacteroidia > Bacteroidales > Bacteroidaceae > UBA6382. The sequence goes on from JAFLUU010000002.1 coordinate 25,339, forward strand.
GCGTCATCGATGCCGACGAAGTGAGCTGTGGATATGCCTTTACCTCAAAGCGCCATGCCTGATTTTCGGTCAGATGCCAGTGAAATGTGTTGATCTTGAATGCACTAAGCAATCGTATCTCCTTCTTTAGTTCATCTACCGTTATAAACGAGCGACCAACATCGTGCATAAAGCCGCGCAGCTTGAACGCAGGCCAGTCAGTGATTTCGGCACACTCAAGGGTGTCGGCTTCAATGGCCAGCTGGCTCAATGTCTGCGCTGCGCGTAGCACACCTATAGGCGTCAGCGCGGAGATATTGACTGCATTGGCAGAGATAACGATGTTATACGCTTCGTCGGGATAGTCCGCGAGTTGGTGATTGAACGCTCCGGGTATTTCGCTGACTATGCTAACTATGATTTTTGCTTCAGCGCCGGTGTCGGTAGTCGTGCAGTCTTCGGTACTTAGTCCCGATAAAGTCGTAACGAGTTCTTTAAGCACCTCGCAATCAGTAGAGTCCGTTAGCGTAATAGCGCGTCGTAATGCAAAACCCTCGCCGCCCGTTGCGGTGTAGCGATGCACGCGAGGTAACAAGTGTTCCACCTTTGCCTGCGCGTAAGGAATGCACATCAAAGTCAGCATGGCAGCGATTAAAATCCTTTTCATTTTTCCTATTAAGCGGTTTCTAATTGCAGGTTCAACGAAATTTCAGCCGTTTTAAGTGACAATAGCCAACCAAATGTTGTCTCCAAAGTTATAAATAATCTCTGAAATGCTAATAACAAGTGTCAGAAATATTACTAATTGTTGTGGAAGTTCTCAGAAAAGGCCTCCGGACTTGTACTAATGTCGTGCGCGTCCGATTTTAAGCCCATCTCGCACGATTTTATATCGTTCTCGCGCGTAGAAATGTCGTGAAAGATTAAAAAATCGTATATGAATTTTCAAAAATTCATATATAAATTCCCGAGAATTCTTATACGATTTTTCAAAAATTCATATATAAATTTTTAAAGTTTCACGATGAAAAAACAAACGCCGTAGCTCAAAAATCGGATGCGCACGACATTTCTGCGAACTTTGAGGGGGTATGTCGCGAAAAGGAGAGGGATAGGGTGGATTTTGAGGGGCATTGATGCTCCGCTCTCGCCATATTTAGTCGGTACACCGCGCTTTGCGCGACTATTACCGATACGGCTCGCGACCCCTACGGGGATAAGCATTGTTATAATGCGAAAACCGGCTTTCTTGCTATGTCAAGAAAGCCGGTTGTAGTCTGCCTGTTAGGCAGGGTAGGGGTTATAGTCTTTATGCCTCGAGACCGTGAATGCTTACGGCGTCATTGCCTTTGGCAATCTTGGCAATCATGCCTTGCAGAGCCTTGCCCGGTCCGCACTCGGTGAAGTCCGTTGCGCCGTCGGCAATCATTGCCTGCACTTCGTAGGTCCAGCGCACGGGAGCGGTGAGCTGAGCGATGAGGTTCTGCTTAATCTCGTCAGCGTCGGTGTGTGCCTTTGCATCCACATTCTGATAAACAGGGCATTTGGGAGTCTGGAATGTGGTGGCCTCGATTGCAGCTTGCAGTTCGTCCTTAGCCGGCTGCATGAGGGGGGAGTGGAATGCGCCGCCTACGGGCAACGGCATGGCGCGCTTGGCTCCGGCTGCCTTGAGAGCCTCGCAAGCTGCGGCAATGGCTTCGTTAGTGCCGGAGATGACGAGCTGTCCGGGGTTGTTGTAGTTGGCGGGTACGACGATGTTGTCGGGTGTGGAAACTTCGGCGCAAATCTTCTCGATTGTCTCGTCGTCAAGACCGATGATGGCTGCCATAGTGGAGGGAGCGGCTTCACACGCTTTCTGCATGGCTTGCGCGCGCTGGCTAACAAGCTTCAAGCCGTCCTCGAAACTGAGTGCTCCTGCGGCAACGAGGGCAGAGAACTCGCCGAGAGAGTGTCCGCCTACCATGTCGTACTGCGCTTTTTCGCCGGCGCAGATTGCGCTGATGACGGAGTGGAGGAATACTGCGGGCTGGGTTACATTAGTCTGCTTGAGCTCCTCGGGAGTACCCTCAAACATGATTTTGGTAATCTCGAAGCCGAGGATTTCGTTTGCTTTGTCGAAGAGTTCCTTGGCTTTGGGGTTGTTGTCGTAGAGGTCTTTGCCCATTCCGGGGAATTGGGCGCCCTGACCGGGGAATACAAATGCTTTCATATAAGTTTTGGTTTAGGTTTGATTTCGTAATATGGGAGATTGTGTCTTATACAGCGCCGATAATTTCGCTTACATGGCTCACTCCGTGGCGGTCGAGCCAGCTGTCGATGCCGTCGACGATTTTACCGCTCACGGCAGGGTCGATGAAGTTGGCGGTGCCAACTTCTATTGCCGTAGCGCCGGCCATGAGGAACTCGATGGCGTCTTCGGCTGTCATGATGCCGCCAAGCCCCACAATGGGGAGCTTGATAGCTTTGGCTACCTGATGCACCATTCGCACAGCTACGGGTTTCACTGCCGGCCCTGAGAGACCGCCTGTGCCGATGCTGAGTCGCGGTTGACGCCGCTCGATGTCTATGGTCATGCCCATAAGAGTGTTGATGAGCGATACGCAGTCTGCTCCCTCGGCTTCCACAGCGCGCGCGATGTCGGCGATGTTGGTTACATTGGGCGAGAGTTTGACTATGAGTGTCTTGTGATAGGCTGCGCGCACGGCTTTAACTACGGAGGCCGCGCCCTCACAGGTTACGCCGAAGGCCATGCCTCCGTCCTTGACATTGGGACAGGAGATGTTGAGCTCTATGGCGGGTATGTGGTCAAGAGTATCGATGACGGCGGCGCACTCTGCATAATTGTCGGGATCGGAGCCGCTGACATTGACGATGACATTGGTGTCAAAATCCTTGAGTACCGGATAGAAATATTTGGCGAAATAGTGTACGCCCTTGTTCTGCAGTCCCACGCAGTTGAGCATTCCGCCTGCGGTCTCGACCATGCGCGGATAATCGTTGCCTTCGCGCGGCATGAGAGTGGTTCCTTTCACGACAATACCGCCCAATTTGCTCATAGGCACGAAGTCCTTGAACTCAAATCCGTAGCCAAAGGTGCCGGAGGCGGTCATCACAGGGTTGCGCAGGCTCAAACCTGCGAGTCTTACGCTTAAATCTGCCATGTCAGTTGATTTATGTTGAATACGGGGCCTTCGGTGCACACGCAGATGTTGCCTTTGACTGTTTTCTCCACGCAACAGAGACACGCGCCTAATCCGCAGGCCATCATGTTCTCTAAACTGACCTCGCAGTCAGTGTTTGTCTGGCGTGCGTAGCGTGCTACGGCCATCATCATCGGCTTAGGGCCGCATACCATTATCTTATCGAATCGCTCGCTCTGCAATGCGCTATGCTGCGTAACGAATCCGCGTTCGCCCAACGAGCCGTCTTCGGTCGTGATAAGCACTTTGCCTACTTGCTCGAAGAGTTCGCGCTCCAAGATGCCGCTTGCGGTGCGCGCGCCGAGCAGAAAGGTGGGAGTAAGTCCCTTTTCCTTCAAAGCGCGACCGGCGTATAGCAGCGGAGCGATGCCAACGCCTCCGCCCACGAGGAGCACTCTGCCTGTGGCTTCGCTGATACTAAAACCTTTGCCGAGCGGAAGTACCAGATTGAGACTATCGCCCTCACTGAGACCACAGATAGCTTTTGTTCCCTCGCCAATGGCTTGCACCATGAGCCAGAGTTGTCCGTCGACTACATTATTTATAGATATGGGCAGGCGCAATAGTGTGTCTTTGGCAGCCGGAGCCTGCACCTGCACGAACTGGCCGGGCTTGCACTCGGGCATCTGTCCATCGGTAGGGCGCAAACGCAACAGTACATTGCGCTCGTCGAGCTGTTCGCGGCTGAGTATGATGAAGTCTTTTATATATTTCATAAACATAAGGGCTATATCAAATTTCGCTGCTATATTCGCGCCATGATTTGATAGCCAAATCGTCCGGGCGAAGGGTGCAGAAAGCATTGATGAAGGCAGTTGCAAGGCGCGGATTGGTAATCAGCGGAATATTGAGGTCTATACTGGCGCGACGAATCTTATAACCGTTAGTGAGCTCCTTGGGAGTCAGGTCTTTGGGGATATTCACTACCATGTCGATTTTTTTCTCCCGCAGCAGATCGAGAGCTTGTGGCTCTCCCTGTTCACTCGGCCAATAAACGCGAGTGTTGCTGATGCCGTTGTCGAGAAGGTAAGTGCTGGTGCCGCCTGTAGCAAACAGTTCATAACCATGATCCGTGAGCATCTTGCAAGCGTCGAGCATGGCGGCCTTTTGCTTCGGAGTACCGGAGGAAACAAGTACAGTCTTCTTGGGAATACGCATTCCGACGGAGAGCATACTGGTGAGCAGAGCGTTGGAAGTGTTGTCGCCGAGGCAACCAACCTCGCCGGTGCTGCTCATATCTACGCCGAGTACGGGATCTGCGTTTTGCAGACGATTGAAAGAGAACTGGCTGGCCTTGATACCTACATAATCAAGGTCAAAAAGGTTGCGGTTGGGGCGTTCTACCGGCAACTTGAGCATAATTCGCGTTGCCATCTCGATGAGATTAAGCTTTAGCACCTTGCTGACAAATGGGAAGGAGCGACTGGCGCGCAGATTGCACTCTATTACCTTGATGTCGTTCTCCTTTGCGAGGAACTGAATGTTGAATGGTCCGGAAATCTGGAGCTGTCGGGCTATCTGGCGGCTGATTTTCTTTATGCGACGCACTGTTTCAACATAAATCTTCTGGGGTGGGAACTGTATTGTCGCGTCGCCGCTGTGTACGCCGGCGTATTCCACATGCTCGCTGATTGCGTAAGCAATTATCTCGCCGTTTTGTGCCACGGCGTCCATCTCTATTTCCTTGGCGTTCTCTAAAAACTTGCTTACCACCACCGGATGTTTCTTGCTGACATTGGCTGCGAGCTGTAAGAAGCGCTCTAACTCCTCTTGGTTGGAGCAAACATTCATCGCCGCACCGCTAAGCACATAGCTCGGACGAACTAACACAGGGAATCCAACGCGTGTAATGAATTGGTTGATGTCGTCCATGCTGGTGAGAGCGGCCCATTCCGGCTGATCGACGCCAATACTGTCGAGCATCGCAGAGAATTTGTCGCGATCCTCGGCATTGTCTATGTTTTGTGCGGAAGTTCCGAGAATTGGTACGGATTGCGTGTCAAGACGCATGGCCAAATTGTTGGGTATCTGGCCTCCGGTAGACACAACTACGCCGTAAGGTGTTTCGAGCTCTACAATATCCATCACGCGCTCGAAAGTTAATTCATCGAAATAGAGGCGATCGCACATATCGTAGTCCGTAGATACCGTTTCGGGGTTATAATTAATCATTACGGAGCGATAACCTTCTTTGCGAATGGTATTGAGCGCTTGAACGCCGCACCAATCAAATTCGACGCTACTACCAATTCGGTAAGCACCGGAACCAAGAACTATGACGGAGCGTTTGTCAAATTCGTACTTGATGTCGTGAGCTGTGGCGTTGTAGGTTACATACAGATAGTTGGTTTGCGCGGGGTATTCGGCAGCGAGAGTGTCTATCTGCTTGACATATGGTATAATACCCATGAATTTGCGTTTGGCGCGGAGCAGAAGCATGGCTTTTTCAATGTCCATAGACTGCTCCATGCCTATGGCGCGAGCAATCTGGAAGTCACTAAAACCTTGCTGCTTGGCACGCAGCAGCAGATCGTGCTCCAAACGATTGATGTTGCCGCAAGCGCGTAACTCGTCGTCGGTATTGCTGATGTGGCTGAGCCTTTGCAGGAACCATTTGTCGATGCGTGTCAACTCATGGATGCGCTCTATCGTGTAGCCTTGCTTCAAAGCTTGCGCGATGACGAGCAAGCGCTTGTCGGTGGGCTCAGTAAGTGCCTCTTCGATGTCATCGGTAGGAATATCCTTATTTTCTTCAAAACCATGAATGCCTTGACCAATCATGCGCAGACCTTTCTGGATAGCTTCCTCGAATGTGCGTCCGATAGACATTACTTCTCCCACGGACTTCATGCTTGAGCCTAATTCGCGATCGACTCCGCGGAATTTGCCGAGATCCCAGCGTGGTAGTTTGCAAACAATGTAGTCCAGCGCGGGCTCAAAAAATGCGGAGGTGGTGCGCGTTACGGAATTATTGAGGTCGAAAAGCCCATAGCCCAAGCCTAATTTTGCAGCCACGAAGGCCAATGGATAACCTGTGGCCTTGCTTGCCAAAGCCGAGCTGCGGCTTAAGCGTGCATTGACTTCGATTACGCGATAGTCCTCCGAGTTAGGGTCAAGGGCGTACTGCACATTACACTCGCCCACAATGCCTACATGTCGCACGATCTTGATTGCTAATGCGCGGAGCTTGTGATATTCGGAGTTTGTCAGAGTTTGACTGGGAGCGACCACGATACTCTCACCGGTGTGGATTCCGAGAGGGTCGAAGTTCTCCATGTTGCAGACCGTGATGCAATTGTCATAACGGTCGCGCACTACTTCGTATTCTACCTCCTTCCAACCTTTCAGGCTCTTCTCCACTAACACTTGTGGCGAGAAGGAAAAGGCTTTTTCGCATATCGTAATGAGTTGCTCTTCATTGTCGCAAAAACCGGAGCCGAGGCCACCCAAAGCATAGGCGGCACGAACAATAATAGGGTAGCCGAGGTCTGTCGCGGCACGCTTAGCTTCTTCAATGTTTAGACAAGCGTGGCTTTGAATCGTCTTGACATTTATTTCATCGAGCTTCTCTACAAAAAGCTCGCGGTCTTCTGTATTCATGATGACCTCAACGGGAGTACCCAGCACCTTGACATTATATTCATCGAGCACTCCACTTTGCGCCAGCTCCACGCCGCAATTCAGAGCAGTCTGCCCGCCAAAAGAGAGTAAAATGCCGTCAGGTCTCTCCTTCTCGATAACTTTTTTAACGAAGTAAGGAGTTACAGGGAGGAAGTAGATTTCATCTGCCACGCCATCGCTGGTTTGTACGGTGGCAATGTTAGGGTTTATAAGCACGGTCTGAATGCCTTCTTCCTTAAGAGCCTTGAGAGCCTGCGAGCCGGAGTAGTCAAACTCGCCGGCCTCGCCGATTTTCAGTGCGCCCGAGCCAAGGAGCAGCACCTTCTTTATATTTTGGTCGCGCATAGTGTTTTCGTTATAGGTTGTGAAGCATTTTTGCGAAATCGTCGAAGAGATATTCCGTATCTACCGGACCGCTACAAGCCTCGGGATGGAATTGTACAGAGAACCAAGGTTTACTAATATGCTTGACGCCTTCGTTAGAACCGTCGTTCATGTTTACGAACAGCGGTTGCCAATCGGAAGGTAGCGTTTGGCTATCCACAGCGTAGCCGTGATTTTGGCTTGTAACGAAACAACGCTCCGTTCCTACGAGGCGAACGGGCTGATTGTGGCTGCGGTGTCCGTATTTGAGCTTGTAAATCTTTGCGCCAGCGGCCTTGCTCAAAAGTTGGTTGCCCATACAGATTCCCATGATGGGTTTAGTGTTGGGATTGCCCATGAAACGGCGAATATTGTCCACCGCAGCTTGACAAGTGTCGGGGTCGCCGGGGCCATTGGCGAGGAACAGAGCGTCAAAGTTGAGCTCATTGAAATCATAGTCCCACGGCACGCGAATTACTTCCAGGCCGCGATTTATGAGACATCGTAGAATATTATGTTTCACACCACAGTCTACAAGCACAACCTTCTTGTCCGCCCCCTTATTATAGTTGATAATTTCTTTACAGCTGACCTCTGCCACCCAATTCACGCCCTCATAACGAGCCGTAGGTACATTGTCGGGCTCCTCGTCGAACAGGATGCGTCCCATCATTACGCCATGTTCGCGCAAGACCTTTGTGAGCTCACGAGTGTCTATGCCGGTGATGCCGGGTACATGCTCGCGTTTCAGCCAGTCCGCCAGACTTTCTTTTGCATTCCAGTGGCTGTACTCACCACTGTACTCGCTGACAACAATAGCCTTGGCATGAATCTTCTCGCTTTCCATATAGCTTGCAATGCCGTTGGGCTCAAGCGTAAATGGCGGCACGCCGTAGTTACCGACGAGGGGAAATGTAAGTACCATAATCTGTCCGGCATAAGACGGGTCGGTAAGGCTCTCAGGGTAGCCCGTCATGGCAGTATTGAAGACCACCTCGCCTGCAATAGGGCTCTCGTAGCCAAAAGACTTGCCTCTGAATTTCGTGCCGTCGTCAAGCAGTAATGTAACATTTTTCATATACCTTTGTTTATCTATGGTAGTGAATCGAATTTTGTAGCAGTTTTTTGAAACAGGCTTCTCTTCCGCAAAAAGGAAAAGAAGCCTGTTGTTTATTTAGAACTCCGCGGTTTTTGGGGTGCGTGGAAATGGAATGACATCGCGGATATTTTGCATACCGGTTACGAAAAGCATCAGACGCTCGAAGCCGAGGCCAAAACCACCGTGGGGGCAGGTACCGAAGCGGCGCGTGTCAAGATACCACCACATATCTTTCATCGGAATGTCGCGTTCTTTGATTTCTCCCATCAGCTTGTCGTAGCTTTCCTCGCGGACAGAGCCACCGATAATCTCGCCAATTTGCGGGAACAGCACATCGGTGCCTTGAACCGTCTGCTCCTGTTGTATGCCGTCGAGCTCGGGAATCTGTTCGTCGATCTTCATGTAGAAAGCCTTTATCTTCTTGGGGTAATGAGTCATGATAACAGGCTTTTGGAAGTACTCTTCCACCAAATAACGCTCGTGCTCGGAGGCAAGATCGTCGCCCCAGTTGCAGGGGAACTCAAACTTGCGCCCATCCTTGATGGCCTGTTGCAGAATACGGATTCCTTCGGTATAATCGAGGCGCACGAAGTCGGTATTGATGACACTGTTGAGTCGTTCCAGCAGGCTCTTGTCGATCATTTTGTTGAGGAACTCTAAATCGTCCTTGCAGTTGTTCAGAGCCCAACGCACGCAGTACTTAATAAAGTCCTCCTCGATATCCATAAGGTCATCGAGGTCGATAAACGCTACCTCCGGTTCAATCATCCAGAACTCGGCGAGGTGTCGCGGCGTGTTGCTGTTCTCTGCGCGGAAGGTAGGGCCGAAAGTGTAGATCGCGCCGAGCGCAGTAGCTCCTAACTCGCCTTCAAGCTGGCCGCTGACGGTCAGAGAAGTCTGCTTGCCGAAGAAATCGTCGGAGTAGTCAATCTTACCCTCCTCGTCCTTTTTCAAATCATACAGATTCTTGGTCGTAACTTGGAACATCTGTCCCGCTCCTTCGCAGTCGCTGGCAGTAATGATGGGCGAGTGGAAGTAAAAATAGCCGTGCTCATGGAAATAAGTGTGTATTGCCATCGCCATATTGTGGCGAATGCGCATAACCGCGCCAAAGGTGTTGGTGCGCAGGCGCATGTGAGCATGTTGGCGCATATATTCGAAGGTTTGCCCCTTCTTCTGCATAGGATAGTCGCTGTCGCAGGAACCGAAGACCGTGATGCTCTCCGCTTGAATCTCGGCAGCTTGACCAGAACCGATGCTCTCCACCAATTTGCCCTCGCATTTGAGACAAGCACCGGTGGTAATTTGCTTCAGCAGCTCCTCGTCAAACTTATCTGCGTCGGCAACAATCTGTATGTTCTTTATCGTTGAACCATCGTTGAGGGCGATGAAGTTTACCGACTTGCTGCCGCGCTTAGTGCGCACCCAACCCATCACAGTGATGTCCGAGCCATAGTCAGTGCGCTGCAGAGCGTCTATTATCTTTGTGCGTTTCATTATAGAAGTATAGTTTCCAAGTTATTTCGTTTAAGTTCTTGTCTTTATCCTACTCGTAACTACCCATTCGCAGGAAGTTGACCTCGTTTTCCTCGAGGAAACGCCACTGACCGCGGCGCAAGTTTTTCTTCGTGAGGCCGGCAAAGTACACACGGTCGAGCTTTACCACCTTATAGCCGAGACTCTCGAATATACGGCGCACGATGCGGTTCTTTCCGCTGTGTATCTCGATGCCGATCTGCTTACGGTCGGTCTCGCTGGCGTACTCTAAGCGGTCAGCCTTGATTTCGCCGTCCTCAAGAGTGATGCCCTCAAGCACTTTCTGCATATCGGCGAAGCTGACAGGCTTGTCGCAGTAGACATGATAGATTTTCTTCTTCATAAACTGCGGGTGCATCATCTTTGCAGCCATCTCGCCGTCGTTAGTCAGCAGCAGCACGCCTGTAGTGTTGCGGTCGAGGCGACCAACGGGGTAGATACGCTCCGGACACGCGTTCTTCACGAGATCCATCACAATCTTGCGCCCTTCGGGGTCGTCGGCGGTGGTTACATAGCCCTTGGGCTTGTTCATAAGAATGTACACCTTGTCCTCAAGGCTCACGGGATTACCCTTGAATGTTACCTCGTCGCTGCGAAGCACCTTGTGGCCGAGTTCAGTGATTACCTCTCCGTTCACTGTAACCTCGCCAGCCTCGATATGCGTGTCGGCCTCGCGGCGTGAGCACACGCCGGCGTTAGCAAGGAAGCGGTTGAGACGGATTGGCTCGTTGGGGTCTATATTTTCTTCCTTATAGCGTAATACTTTCTGGAAGTTATATTTTGCACTCGGGTCGTAGTCCTCTGTACGCTTGCGGAACGGGCGGGCAGGCCTGCCGTAGCTGTTTCTGAAGCCGCCACGCTGCAATCCGCGTGGCTGGTATCCGCTCTCCTGGCGGTCGGTGCCGTAGGTACGGTCGGTGCCATAGCTGCGTTCGTTGTTGTAAGGTGTACGAGCGCCGTAGGGCTTATTATAGCGTGGTCTTGGCTGATAGCCTTGCTGGCCATATCGCGATTGGTATGCGCTATTGTAGCGCTGGCGGGGTTGATAACCCTCTGTCGAAGTGTGCTCGCCGTCGGTCTGAGTGTAGCGCGGCTGGTAGCCATAGTTGCGATCTCTGTACTGGGGGCGGTATGAGCGGTCTGTGCGATAGTAAGAGGAGCGATAACCGCTCTGCTCGCCGTAACCGCTGCGCTCAACGCGGTTGAAACGCGGGCGGTAGGGGCGTCGAATACCGTTCTCCTGATTGCTATAATCGTAGTTACTGTTAGCTTTCGTCTGCTCCGTGTCAGTAACCGGCTTTGTACTTTCTGTTTCGTTGAAATTGTTTTCTTGTTCCATGTCTTTTGTTTAGTTTGTCGTGCCGTCGCGGCTTCGTTTGTCTTACTGTGATGTTCTTTAGATGCCTGTATAGTTTGAAGGCGTTATCTGCATAAGTTCTTGCTTCACGCTGTCGCTCACATCGAGGCCGGCGATGAAATTATGAATGCTCTGCTCGGTGATTGCCTCGTTGGTGCGGGTCAGAGCCTTCAGCGCTTCGTAAGGATGCGGGTACGCCTCGCGGCGAAGCACGGTCTGAATGGCCTCTGCCACCACAGCCCACTGCTCATTGAGGTCAGCCTCGATGCTTTCCTTGTGCAGGAGGAGTTTACCTAAGCCCTTCATTGTGCTGGCAACGGCAATCATGATATGACCGAGGGGCACACCGATGTTACGGAGCACGGTGGAGTCCGTAAGGTCGCGCTGCAGGCGGCTGATGGGCAACTTGGCGCTCAGATGCTCCAATATGGCGTTGGCGATGCCGAGGTTGCCTTCCGAATTCTCGAAGTCTATGGGATTAACCTTGTGAGGCATGGCGCTTGAGCCTACCTCGCCGGCCTTAATGCGCTGCTTGAAGTAGTTCATAGAGATATACTGCCACACATCACGGTCGAGGTCGATAAGAATAGTGTTGATGCGCTTCAAGGCATCGAATATCTCGCCCAAACCGTCGTAGTTGCTGATTTGGGTGGTGTACTGCTCGCGCTCCAAGCCGAGGTGGCGGCTCACAAAGTCGTTGGCAACCTGCTGCCAGTCGTAGGAGGGGTAAGCCACATGGTGGGCGTTGAGATTACCTGTGGCGCCGCCGAACTTGGCAGGGTAGGGCAGGCTCGTTAAGTGGTCGAGCTGGCGTTGCAGGCGGTAGCTGAACACCTTAATCTCTTTGCCCAAGCGCGTAGGGCTGGCAGGCTGGCCGTGAGTCTTGGCAAGCATGGGCACATCCTTCCACTCTTCGGCATAAGCGTTGAGCTGACCGATCAGCTCCTGCATGGCAGGTACATAAACCTCGGTGAGGCTGTCCTTAAGCATGAGGGGGAAGGAAGTGTTGTTGATGTCTTGCGAAGTAAGGCCGAAGTGGACAAACTCTTTGTAGTCATCAAGTTGCCCGATTTCGTCAAACTTCTGCTTTATGAAGTACTCAACGGCTTTTACATCGTGGTTCGTAACTTTTTCGATGTCTTTAACGGCCTGTGCGTCGGCCTCGCTGAGGTCTTGATAGATAGCGCGAAGACGAGGGAACAGCTCCTTGTTGAAACCGCTGAGCTGAGGCAGCGGAAGCTCGCAGAGCATGATGAAATACTCTATCTCGACTCTAACTCTGTACTTGATTAGGGCGTATTCCGAGAAGAAATTGGAAAGACTCTCCGTCTTGCCATGGTAGCGCCCGTCGATGGGGGACACTGCCGTCAATGCGTTAAGCGTCATGTTTAGTCCTTTCTGTTTTATGCCGTTGATTATTGTCGCTTCGGCGATGCAAAATTACTGTTTTCTTTTCAAACTGCGGCTTAAATCGTGCAAAAATAGATAATTGCCGCTCTACTTGTGCGCAACCGGCTTGAGAGGCTGCGTATGCTACTTGATGTTTTGCGCAGCATTCTCGAGTGCGCGCGCCAGTTGGTCGGGGCAGGAGGTGCGCTTCACGCCGCAGGTCAATCCTCTGAGCTTGCCCGCCACATCGGCGGCCTTTTGGCCCTCCGCCATCTTGGCGATGCCTATAGTGTTGCCCGGACAGCCGCCTATGAAGCAGAGGCCGTGAATACGCTGCTCGTCGTCGAGGTCAAACTCTATGGCCTGCGAGCAAGTGCCCTCGGTGGTGTATGTATAGTGTTTCATAATGTCTGTGTTGTTGTCCGCCTATTCCCATTCGATGGTCGAGGGTGGCTTGGAGGAGATGTCGTAGCACACGCGGTTCACGCCCTTCACCTTATTGATGATGTCGCTGCTCACCTGCGCCATAAAGTCGTAGGGCAGGTGCGCCCAGTCGGCAGTCATGGCGTCGGTGGAGGTAACGGCACGCAGCGCAACGGGGTGTTCATAGGTGCGCTCGTCGCCCATCACGCCCACGGAGCGCACGGTACTGAGCAGCACGGTGCCGGCCTGCCAGATTTGGTCGTAAAGGCTGACTTCGATTTCGCCCTCGTCTTGCGCGCCGGACTCGGACACAAAACTATCCTTAGGATAGCCCGCAGAGAGGACTTTACGAGCCTCCTCGCCTTTCAGCCGTACCTTGTAGTTGCGCAGAGCGTTGATATAGATGTCGTCAGCGTCCTGCAATATGCGCACTTTCTCGCGCGTGATGTCGCCAAGGATGCGCACAGCCAATCCAGGGCCCGGGAACGGGTGGCGAGTGATGAGATGCTCGGGCATACCTAGCTGACGGCCAACGCGTCGCACCTCGTCCTTAAACAACCACTGCAGCGGCTCGCACAGAGAGAGGTGCATCTCTTTGGGTAGGCCGCCCACATTGTGGTGAGACTTGATTACCTTGCCGGTAATATTGAGACTCTCGATGCGGTCGGGGTAGATAGTGCCCTGAGCGAGCCACTTGGCGTCGGTTATCTTCTTGGCCTCGGCGTTGAACACCTCCACGAAGTCGCGACCGATGATTTTGCGCTTCTGCTCGGGGTCGGTAACTCCTGCAAGGTCGCCGAGAAATTTCTCGCTCGCGTCTACGCCGATTACATTGAGGCCGAGGCATTCATAGTCATGCATCACATCGCGGAATTCATTCTTGCGCAGCATGCCATGATCCACAAAGATGCAGGTAAGCCTGTCGCCTATGGCACGATTGAGCAGCACGGCGCACACCGACGAGTCCACACCGCCCGACAGGCCGAGAATGACGCGGTCGTTGCCCACCTGCTCGCGCAGTTCCTGCACGGTGGTCTCCACAAACGAGGCAGGGCTCCAGTCTTGGCGGCTGCCGCAGATGCCGACCACGAAGTTTTTCAGCAACTGCGTGCCCTGAACGGAGTGAAACACCTCGGGGTGGAATTGTACACCCCAAATAGGCTCGCTATCAGCTGCGTAGGCGGCATAAGTTACATCTTCGGTCGAAGCAATGGCGCGCCAGCCCTGCGGCAGAGCCGTGATGGTGTCGCCATGGCTCATCCACACCTGCGAGTTAGGCACAAAGTCGTTCAGAAGAGGGTTCTCCTTTTCTATATAAGCGAGGTTGGCGCGACCATACTCGCGGCTGCCTGCGGGTTCCACATTGCCGCCGTTGGTATAGCTCATATACTGTGCTCCATAGCAGATGCCCAAGATAGGCAGGCGCCCGCGGATTTGAGAAAGGTCGACCTTAAAGGCCTCGGGGTCGTAGACGCTGTAGGGCGAGCCGCTGAGGATTACGCCAATCACCGACGGGTCGTCGTGAGGGAACTTGTTGTACGGTAAAATCTCGCAAAAAGTGTTGAGTTCGCGCACGCGGCGACCTATAAGCTGGGTGGTCTGGCTGCCAAAGTCGAGGATAATGATTTTTTGCTGCATAGAAAAATTGCGTATGCTGGTTTTGGCTGCAAATATACGCATTTATTTCGGGAGCAATGCCCTCGCTCTTGTCTATTTTTGCGGCGGCGCGGTATTTTTGCCCCACATCGCTGCCACCTAACCTCGCAGGGGGCGCGAGCCGAAGCCGCTTCGTCGCGCCGAAAGGCGCAAGGGCGGATAGCAAAGTCGAGAGCACAGCGGCAACGCCCCTACAAATTTTACCATACCCCCTCAAAGTTTGCAAAAACGTCGTGCGCATCTGATTTTTGAGTCTCGGCGTTTGTTTTTTCATCGTGAAACTTTAAAAAATCCTATAAGAATTTCTAAAAAACCTTATAAGAATTTCCGGGAATTTATATAAGAATTT
>JAFLUU010000020.1 GCA_022508585.1 Prevotellaceae bacterium
AATTCCCGGAAATTTATATAAGAATTTTTGAAAATTCTTATAAGATTTTTTCATTTTTCACGACATTTCTACGAGTTTCGAGGCTCAAAAATCGCGCGCGGAGGCCTTTTCTGCGAACTTCGACGGGGATAGGGGAAATTTTGAGGGGGTTAGGTGTAGTGCGGTGGGAGTATGGTGCGAGTTTGACTATCTTTCAGTTTGTTATGACGGGATTAGGCAAACGCAAGATGCCGTTCGCAGCAACTGACAGCTACGAACGGCATCATTATAGGGGGTATCGGTGCAGCGCGGTGAGTTTTTGGCGCTGCCTGCCGGTTTATTTTATAATTGTACGTGCGCGAACTATATATGAATTAGAGTTCGCCTTCTACATCGGCGACATCTGCAAACTCCTCGGCAGGTGTGAGCACGGTGTTTTTGTTGCGACTGTTGTTGACGTGCTCCATTATCTTGCCTTCGATTTCGGCTGACATCTCGGGATTGTCCCTAAGCACAGCCTTGAGCTTCTCGCGCCCTTGGGCTATGCGACTGCCGTCGTAACTGAACCAACTGCCTGACTTCTGAATGATGTCGTACTCCACTCCGAGGTCAGCTATCTCGCCAATGCGGGAGATACCTTCGCCGAAAGTGATTTCAAACTCGGCTTTGCGGAAAGGAGGCGCGACTTTGTTTTTCACTACTTTCACGCGGACTTGACTTCCCAACACTTCGTCGCCATTCTTAATCGAGGTAACGCGGCGAATGTCGATGCGCACGCTGGAGTAGAACTTGAGGGCGTTGCCGCCTGTGGTGGTCTCGGGGTTGCCAAACATTACGCCGATTTTCTCTCTGAGCTGATTGATGAAAATGCAGCAGGTCTTGGTTTTAGAGATGGTGCTGGTGAGTTTGCGCAACGCCTGACTCATAAGGCGTGCCTGCAGACCCACTTTGTTGTCGCCCATGTCTCCCTCTATCTCCGCTTTGGGGGTAAGGGCTGCTACGGAGTCGATGACGATGATGTCAATAGCAGCAGAGCTGATGAGCTGGTCGGCTATCTGCAGAGCCTGCTCGCCATTATCGGGCTGCGACACGAGCAGATGAGATGTGTTGACGCCTAAGGCTGCAGCGTAGTAGGGGTCAAAGGCGTGCTCGGCGTCAATAAACGCGGCCACGCCGCCTTGCTTCTGCGCTTCGGCCATGGCGTGCAGGGCGAGAGTGGTCTTACCTGAAGATTCGGGGCCATAAATCTCGATTATGCGGCCACGCGGATAGCCGCCCACGCCGAGGGCTGCGTTGAGACCGACACTGCCGGTGGGTATTACATCGACTTTCTCCACAGGCTGGTCGCCGAGTTGCATGATAGAACCTTTGCCGAAGTCTTTCTCTATCTTGGCCATCGCAGTCTGGAGAGCCTTGAGTTTGTCGTCGCCGCTTACGGGGGCGGCGTTGGTTGTCTTTGCCATATTTGTTGCGAATGATTTTGTTGATGTCTTATTTATTAGTCGTGATACTGCGCTGTCAGCAGGCAAATCTGCACAATGGTGTCCATTGCCTTGTGCATAGAGGGTATGGGCAGGTATTCCAACGGGCCGTGGAAATTCAAACCTCCGGCGAAGATGTTTGGACATGGCAGCCCCTTAAAGGATAGTTGTGCACCGTCGGTTCCGCCACGGATAGGCTGTATCTTCACCGGCACTCCGGCGCGTTCCATTGCCTTGATAGCAATGTCTATTACGTGCATCACGGGTTCCACCTGCTCGCGCATATTATAGTACTGATCCTTGATGTCGGCCTTAACCACCGTCTTGCCATATCTCTCGTTGAGCTGATTGCAGATGTCCGTTATGTGGTTCTTGCGCTGCTCGAAGCGGGCGCGGTCATGGTCGCGAATGATGATGCTGAGCTCGGCGCGCTCCACATTGCCGCTGATATTGGTGATATGATAGAAGCCCTCGTATCCCTCCGTCGTCTCGGGAGTCTGGTCTGCCGGCAGCAGGCTTGCCAGCTCGGCAGCGATGCGAGCCGCGTTGAGCATCTTGCCCTTGGCATATCCGGGGTGGACACTCATGCCGGTGATGTTAATCTTTGCGGAAGCAGCATTGAAATTCTCAAACTCTAATTCGCCAACCTCGCTGCCGTCGATAGTGTATGCCCACTCGCAGCCGAACTTCTCCACGTTAAACTTGTGAGCGCCAAGTCCGATCTCCTCATCCGGATTGAAAGCGACGTGTATATTGCCGTGCTCCAGCTCCGGGTGCTCCTGCAGATAGACCATAGCCTGCACAATCTCGGCAATGCCGGCCTTGTCGTCGGCACCGAGCAGGGTGTGGCCGTCGGTAACTATGATATCCTCGCCCTTATGCGACAGCAGTTCGGGAAAAGTCTGCGGCGAGATGCGAATATCAGCCTCCGCGTCGAGAATAATATCGCCGCCGTCGTAATTTTCCACAATGCGAGGGCTAATATCTGCGCCGGAGCAGTCCGGACTCGTGTCGTAGTGGGCAATAAAGCCGATCTCGGGGGCTTTCTTGTTGCAGTTGGCGGGCAAAACGGCGTAGATATAGCCGTTTTCGTCAAGCTCGACATCTTTCAGCCCAATGTCCTCGAGCTCCCCTTTCAGGTAATGGGCAAAAGTCCACTGCTTGTCGGTGGACGGCGTGGTCTGGCTGTCCTCCGCCGACTGGGTGTCGAATTTAGTGTAGTTCAAAAAGCGTTCTACTATGTTCATATCGTGTTAAATATTTAAGTTTGCAAGGGTTATTGGGTTGTTTGTCGTGTCTACGCATCGCTTAACTGCGAGAAACACACAGGCCGTGGTCGGAAATATCCATCTCCACGAAGCGTGCCGTAGGCCGGAGGGGATTATCCGCGAGCAGATGCCTCAAACGCGTTGCCGCCTCGACATCTTTCGCCACCATATACATATAACCTCCGCCGCCGGCGCCCAAAAGTTTGTAGCCGAGACACAAATCGTCGATCTCGTGGCACAAAGCCTGCACCGAATCGGGCGCAGTGCCGCTGTCGAGGCGACAATTAAACTCCCAAGAGCGACGAATAAGGCGACCATAGGCATCAAAGTCGCCGCGAGCGATTACAGAGGCCATCTCGGCGGCATGTTGCCCCATCTCGCGCAGAATAGCGAGCGTCTCCTCGTCTTGACGAAACATCCCCTTGACAATTTCCTTCAGTATATGCTTGGCAACACGCGTGATACCGGTGTAATACATCAGATGACAGGCTTTTTGATCGTCGCCGAAGAGAATATCAGGCAGCGGAACGATAGAAACCTGCTGCTCGAGCCCTATATTGCCCACGAGATGCTTAATCCCCCCAAAGACACCACCATATTGATCCTGCCAACCGCCACCGGTAGTGAGCAGCTGCTCCAAAGCGAGGGTGCGACGGCAGATTTCGTCCTTATCCCAATTCAAAGAGCAGAACTCGGCGAGCGCTGCAAGCACGGTGGCGGCAAGAATGCTGCTGGTGCCGAGTCCGGAACCAGCGGGAGCGGCAGAAAGCATCGTTATCTCGAGTCCGCAGCCCATATCCTCCAACTGTTGATGCAGCGAGCTGTAGCTTTCAGCGCAGTACTCGGGCAAAAAGCCAACCAAAGCCAACGCAGCCTTGGGAATGGAGAACGCGGAGCCGACATTGCTGAACATACGCAGCTGCTCGAAGGACGTAATTACCTCGCTCGCCCCTTGATCAATGGAGCTGCAGACGATATGATAGTCCTTGCACGGACGAACGTAGGCGTGGAGAGGCGATTGGCCGTTAATGTTAAACGCAAAGTTGACGACACTGCCACCACCGTAAACGGAATATGGCGGAGTGTCGGTCCAGCCGCCTGCAACATCGGCGCGCGCCGGACTTTGGGCGCACACAATTTGGTCTTTGAGCACGGCGCAACGAGGAAAACTGCGGCCACAGAACGCACCATCGAGCAAGCCGCCACGAAGCATAGCAAAAGCACGCTCCGAATGCTCGTCGGGGCCGCCATTTTCCCCATGCACTTGCCGCTCACTGCGCAACATAGCGCACCTCATATCGGCAACAAAGCTCTGCAAATGCAGCTGCTTGCGTTGTTTAATGAGGCGCGGCAGATTTGCATCGGCAGAAATGTCGTTAGCCGACAGGCGACGACATCTTCGCCATATATCGGTGAGAGTAATGTCGGGCGCAGCGGCAATAAACCACTGCAACAGGCGCTCAACATCGTCAGCATCGTTCACAACAGGGAATAACTCGGCATCTTGAATGTCGCCGGTATGAGAAAAGTCGTTGAGATTGATACCGCGCCGCGTCATCCAGTCACCAACGGGCTGCTCAAGAAACATAGTCGCCTCGTCGCAGAGGCTACCGCTGAACTTGTCGTTAAAACCATAGGGGCGCAGCACCATTTCACTCTCGCCGACCGGCACAATGTCCACACACTGCCCTTCGCCGAGCTCGATGCGCCACCTATTGTCGGGCACACCGGTTATAATATTGCGCCCACCGAGCGTCCAAGTCTCGGGCACGCAGGAATTTTCTATCCAAAGGTCGTCGACAGCCTCCCTGCCGTCCATATCCATCACAGAATTGAGCGTAAAGCAGGGCTTGCGCTCCTGTAAAGCGGCAGTAGAGGAGATAAGCTCGCGACTGGTGCCATAATGGAGGAAACGCCCACCCTCAATGTCTACCACCTTAACACTAAGCCCCTCAAGACGAGGCTCCGGAGCGGTAGGGTTAGCGCCAAGCGCAAGGCCATAGGCTCCATAGAGGTCGTATTCAACAATATTCCCCTCGCCGTCGGAAGCCATAGCCATCAGCCGTTCCACAGCCTTGTCGCTAAGTAGCCAAAGGCCGATGTCCATCAAGAAATGGTGGGTGGCAGAGAGCTCCGTCAGCTTGGCAACGGAGGGTTTCTGCAACATATAGTCGAGCATATCGGGACTCTCGCGACGCATCATAAACACGCCATGATTTTGAGCCAGCGCAACGTCCTGTTGCATACCGAAGCAGACCACATCAGCCTCCGGCACGCAAGAAATATGAGGCGCATCGATAAAAACATCGCCCGAAGCAATCAGAGTGTGCACC
Organism: Prevotellaceae bacterium; assembly: GCA_022508585.1. Taxonomy (GTDB): domain Bacteria; phylum Bacteroidota; class Bacteroidia; order Bacteroidales; family Bacteroidaceae; genus UBA6382. The sequence continues at coordinate 5,062 of JAFLUU010000020.1, forward strand.
CCCTCGGGTGCTTGCTCCAGAACGCGCCTATATAACGGCATCTGCATATCGAGCAGAGTCCGACAACTGTGCCTATTATCCTCGCCGAGAGGCGAAGGTATAGGCGTGAGCACCTTACCGCTCGGAGCATAGGCCGGAATACGCCTGCCACAGCCTCCGGCGTGGACAAGCACGCGCCTATCCCCGGCAAGCCAGCGCGCAGAAACGCCCTTCTCGCCCTCCGACACCGCGCACTGCTGCAATAACCACGCAGTGCCGCCGCCGGAGCCGAGACGCGAGTCAGCAGGATCGGCGGTACAGAACCATTGCTTCGCATCAACACCGGTAAGCACATGAAAATGGCGCACCAAGTTAGGGGGGAGCGAAAGAAGATACTTCATATTCTAATCATCAAAGTGTTGCTTCCACCATGGAGTGTCGCGCAGTTCGCTCATCAACTGGCGCGCGTCCTTTTCAGAGTAAGTGCCGTCCGGTTCACCCAGAATAAGAGAATAACCGAAGGCGGAAGCGCGCATCATCATCTTGCGGTTGGCCACAGCCATGCCATGCTGCACCCTTTTGGCGTATGGCGTGAGAGAATTGTGGTAATCAGTCTGCATGGCTCAGTATTTTATTGTACCGTTCAAGATCAAAAACCGTTGTCTCGCCATGATTGGTTTCGGCAACCACCACGGAGGTAGTGTTATTGTCGATCAAAATCCAGCGATCCACTATCTGACTGTAGATCTCGATGAGATTACGAATGCCGGCAACGTAGCGACGGCGTATAACATCTTCCGGAATGTTATGACCACCCTCCGACACGCGCTTAGCCACCCTGCGCACCGCCACATCAGCCGACGAGAGCCAGAGGAAAATCAGCTCAACTGTGTAACCCGCCTTATGGGCGCGCTTGATGAGGTTGACATAAGAGTGAGTGGAGAGCGTAGTCTCCACAGCGAAGGTAACGCCTTTCTTCATAAACTCGGTGATGCGCGAAATCATCAACTTGCCGGCCTCTACCGGCACCCTCTCCGGGTGAAAGGGCGAGAGGCCGCGCGCAATCTCGTCGGCGTTGATATACTCGTCGCACTGCATGAACTCAGGCAGGATAGTAAAGCTGGCAGTAGTCTTGCCCGCTCCGTTACACCCCGCAATGATATACATCTTCTTAGGCACGATTATTCTAATTTAGTTATTTACCAACGCGAAATTAGTGAAAACTTCTCTTTTCACCCATAAAAAGACCACTTTTTACTAACGAAACTATAAGAAAAGAATATTAACGCTTATAAATAAGCAAACCGAAAATCCTCAAACACACAGTCGGCGCACTTTATAAGTGCGCCGACTGCTTTCATTATATACGTGCAGTCTGCAAACAGACTACCTCAGTCCTCTAATCCTCCCAAAAGCCGTCGCCTTTGCTATCGCCTTTGGAAAGAACCTCGCCAAATCCTACAGCATCGGCCTCACTGCTGTTTACAGACGTAGGCGCACTGGCAGCCAGCAGCATATTTTGGAACTTTACGCTCTCAACAGTTGGTTGAATATATATCTTTTTCATATCGTTTACTTTTATTTTTGTGATTAGTAAAGTACTTTCTTGCCATTAACAATGTAAAGCTGACCCTTCTGCGGAGCTACAACCTTGCGACCCTGAACGTCGTAGTAAACATCTGCCTCTGCAGCAGAAGACTCAACACCGACAAGGCCGGTAACGCTGTTGCCAAAGCTTAAATACGCAGCTGCTTTATTTGCATCCGTCTTATTGATGTAAGCCTTAAAGGCAGGAACCGCCTCTGCGTTCAGCAGATAGAAACCAAGGCCGTTCTTGCCGTTAGCAAGGACGTAAGTTTCATACGGAGTAACCGTAGTTTCTCCAACAGAAGGCTGCAAAACATTACCTTCCTCTGCACTTACTGAACTTGTAGCCGGGAAAGAGAAGTTGTAAGAGCCTTCGGCAGCCTTCAGCAGCACACCGGTGTTAGCCGGAATAACGTCGCCCTCAATCTCCTGAAGCTCAAGCTTGTCTTCAGATGCCATTGTAGCGGTGTAAGCAGTTACCTCGCTGGGCTTAGTGATGGGCAGAGGCGAGGAGAACGTCGCCCATTCTGTATCAGTAACCTTTACAGGGAATGAGAAGTCGCCAGCTTCTATGATAACACAGGCTGCACCACCGTCAAAAGCAGCATTATCGCCAGCAAAAACCACACCATATGCTCCGCCGCCACTAGCAATAAGGGTACTTCCATCTATCTTAATCCTAACAAAGGGCATATTAGGATGCAGTTTTAGATCCGCGTTTGAACGACTTTCGCCTTCTACAAATGTAACCTCGGCAAGAGTAGAAGTTAAGACACCAGCAACATTTGCTTCGCTCTTACTACTTACAAACTTGTTGTCCTTAATACTCCAAAGGTAATAGCTGCCATTAGACTCAATAATAGCAAAGTTTGAAACCTCATAATTATTATTATTCTTAACTGTATTGGCGACATATCCATTGTTTGTTGTAAAGGTACCACGCGGGACAACGATTTGATAAGCCTTATCATTGCTCAAATCACTCACACTCTTAAGAATATTACTCTTGATAGTGCGGATAACCGTAATGGTAGCAGTAGTAGCGTTGCCAATAGTGCCTTCAATAGTATATTCATACCAATCAGAAGCGTTAAAACTTGCAGGAATCTGAATCTCGCTGTTTTTCTTCTGCAATTGAACCTCCGTAACGATAGGTTCTCCAGTTGCATCACCGTCATAAAGTGCATAAGTAACGGCGCAAGAAGAATTAAGTATCCTCAAAGCTTCATCTAACTCCTCACAATTCGCATTAGCTTCCTCTATTAAATATACAGAACCCCAGTCTGTACCAGTCCAAGTTCCCAACTCTGTAGTATAATATGTTTTAGTAGCATCTTGGGTATTAGTAACAAGCAAATTCCTACTAATACCGGAGAAATTAACAAAAACATAGTCCTCGCCATTGTCAGGCTTCGTAGTCTCCCAATTGCTACCAGAAGGTTTTAATATTACAGGATAAATCTTATCCGGATCATCAGAAAAAGTTAATTTATACCCTTCGTCATAAGTTACAAACTTCTTTGCGCCCAAAGAATACATGTAATAATTGTCATCATGCCCCGGCGAAAGGAAAGCGAATTGGTAACCTTTGTCATCACTATCCTGCTTTTGTTGAGCAATCAGCGTCGTCCCGTTATAAAACAAAGAGCCTTTTGAGGAAGTAGTGAGCGTGTAAGTCGCTTTTTCACTTGCGTCCTTAATAGCTTTTAGCACGCCCCCACTTGAAGCGGTGTTTTGTGCTGTAATTGAGGCAGTTAGTGCGCCAATTAGCAGCAAAACAGAAGATAAAATCTTTTTCATGAAACTTAAAAATTTAGTTGTTTATAAAAAGGTTAATAAGAGTTTGTGATTTCTTCAACAAGTAGCTGCAAAAGTAACCACTATTGTACAAACGACCAAATTTTCTATACATTTTTTTACAAAACACAAGAGAGAAACCCTACAAACAGACAAGAATTGTCGTGCAACTTTGTTGATTATGCACTCTATAAGAACAAAGCCATATATAGCGGTAAGAAAAGCAAATCTTGCTCCTTGCGAAAGTCTTTTGTGTAGAGCTAATATACTACCAAACTCCTGAATATCAAAGAAAAGAATGCGTATTTGCCGAAATTCTCACTACTCGCAACACCGAAAATGCCGAAATTCTCACTGTTCACACTTCAAAATACGCCGAAATTCTCACTATAAATCGTAAAAAGAGTTCTAATTATCGTCAGAATTACAGCTACCCTCCTCAAAAATTGCGTCATAGCCTCACCTTGTTGTACGCAATGTCGTGAGGACTCGCAGAAATGTCGTGCGCATCTGATTTTTGAGCCTCCGCGCACGATTTATTGTCGTGAAACTTTAAAAATTCATATAAGAATTTCTAAAAAACCTTATAAGAATTTCCGGGAATTTATATAAGAATTTTTGAAAATTCTTATAAGATTTTTTCATTCTTCACGACATTTCTACGCGCGCCGAGGCCCAAAAATCGCGCGCGGAGGCCTTTTGTATGAATTTCAACGAGAGTAGGTAAAACTTTGAGAGGATAGGGTGCGGGAAAGTGAGGGTATGGTGCGATGAGGTGTACAAATAAAAAAGCCCCACCCACTTTGTGGGCACCTCTTCGCAATGCGAGGTTCTCATTTTAGACTTTCCCCAAATGGAACCCCGTCTTAGAGGTGGAGTTTAAAGTCATTACGACCGCTGTACTTAGAGAATAAAACACCCGTTACAGGTGAGAGGGGGAGTTCGGGAATATTCTGTATGGTGTGGGCAACAACGGGCAAAAAAAATAAGTGGTTAGTGAGACTAACCACTTATTTTTGTATCAGTAGCAGGCTTTATGCCTTATAGGCCAAAGGAGAATTGGTCGATGTAGGTGTAGAACCAGCTGATGATGCCGACCAACAGCACGCCGGCGGTGCAGAGGGCGAGGCCGGCACGCGTGTAGCAGTCGCTCTTGAAGGGAGCTATGGGCTCGTCGGAGGGGTTGATGTACATCGCCTTGACGATGAGCAGATAGTAGTAGAGCGAAATGACGGTGTTGACCAACGCAATGAACACCAAGACCACAAATCCTGCCTTGAAGGCTGCCATGAACATGAAGAACTTGCTGAAGAAGCCTGCGAACGGCGGTATGCCGGCAAGGCTGAAGAGGGCAAGGGTCATGAGGAACGACAGTTTGGGATTGGTGCGGTAGAATCCGTTGTAGTCGGAAATCAATAAGCCCTTTCCGCTGCACTCGCCACCGGACTGGGACACTAAACGGTCGTTACGGCTGCGCTGTTCGGTAATGCTGATGATGAGAAAGACGCCGAGGTTGGCTGCCATGTAAACCAAGAGGTAGTAAACGATGGCTGTGAGCCCTTGTGGCGTGGCTCCCATCACGCCGAGCACAAGGTAGCCGGCTTGACTGATGGCGGAGAAGGCCATGAAGCGCTTGATGTTCTTCTGTCGAACGGCAAAGATGTTGGCAAGGGTGATGCTGATGATGATTACCCAGAAGAAGAGGAGGTTTGCCTGCTCTATCATTGGGCTGAATACCTTGGCGAGCACCACGAAGAGAACGAAGGCTGCCGCTCCCTTAGAGATTACAGAGAGATAGGAGGTAACGGCAGTGGGCGCGCCTTGGTAAGCGTCGGCTGTCCAGAGGTGGAAGGGGACAAGGCTTATCTTGAAGCCGATGCCGCCGATGAACAAGACGAGGGCTGCCAACTGCACGAGGTTGGTAGCATCTATCTGCGAGGCAATGCCTGCGAAATAGAGGGTGCCGGTGGTGCCGTAGAGGAGCGATAGGCCGTAGAGCATGAGGCCGGAGGAGAACAGAGCGGTCAAGATATACTTGGCGGCTGCTTCTGCACTCTCCTGTGAGCGCTTGCTGTAGGCTATCAGGGCGGTCATGGGCACGGAGGCCAACTCCAAGCCGATGAAGAACATCAGGAAGTGGCCTGCGCTGACCATGAAATACATGCCCAGCAGGGTAAAGAGCGTGAGGGTGTAGTATTCGCCCTGCTTGTTGGCCATCTCGGGCTGCTTGAGCCACTCGTGTGCCGTGAGGAAGATGATTATGGTGCCTACGCTGAGGATTGTCTTGACGACGATGGCCATGGCGGAGCTGACATACATTCCGCCGAAGGCTGTGATGTCGGTTGGGCAACAGGAGCTGCACACTAAGGGCGCTATGCCAAGCACGGTGTGCAGGGTGAGCAGGATAACGGGCAGCGGTGTCCTTAGGACACTTTTATTTCGACAAGCGGGTCTACCTGCGGACTGCGAATGATGTGCGGTGAGAGTTGTATCTTCTGCACACATGAAGAGGTCTGCTACAAACAGGATGAGTATAACTGCAAGCAGCGAGAGCTCCTGACTCATATTTAGAAACTGTGAGTAGTCCATCTTGTGATGATTAGTTATTGAATATTAGGGATTGGGTTACATAAAGGGGTTGCAAGTGGACACGAGGGGGCCTACCTGCTTGACGGTGTCGATGACCGGTGCTACGCTGTCGCTGATAAGCTGGCTGATCCAGGAGGGGAACAGGCCGATGCCGGCAATGGATATGATGAGACAGATAACGGCAAAGCGCTCCTCCCATGTGGCATCGGTGAGCTTGAGATGATGCTCGTCGGTGCAGACACCGTAAAGCATACGGCCTACCATGCGCAAGATGTAGACGGCTGCCACAACGATGGAGCAGGTGGCCATGATGGTGAGCACGCGATGGAAAGTGTCGGTGTTCTGGAACGAACCGACGAAGATGCTCATCTCTGCCACGAAACCGCTCAAACCGGGCAGACCGAGATTTGCCAAACCGGCGATGACGAAGCAAACGCTAAGGAATGGCATAATCTGCATGAGGCCGGCCATCTGGCGGACATCGCGCGTGTGAGTGCGGCCGTAAATCATACCAATCAGCGCAAAGAAGAGGGCTGTCATCAAACCGTGAGAGAGCATCTGCAACACTGCGCCGGTGGTGGAGGTGGTGGTGAGCATCAAGATGCCGAACAGCACGAGGCCGCAGTGGCTGACTGACGAGTAAGCATTGATATACTTGAGGTCTGTCTGCACGCAGGCGCTCATTGCTCCATAGACTACGGAGATACCTGTCAAGATGAGGAATATCCAGCTCAGCTCGTTGGCTGCTTCAGGCAACAAGTAGATTGCTATGCGGAAGCAGCCGTAGCCTCCGAGCTTCATCAGCACGCCGGCGTGGAGCATGGAGACTGCTGTGGGCGCCGAGGCGTGGCCGTCGGGGCTCCAGGTGTGGAATGGGAACAGCGCGCCGAGCACTCCGAAGCCCACGAAGGTGAGCGGGAACCAGATGCACTGCCCTGCGAAGTCTATCGGGTGTGCTCCGCCCGTGTGGTTGGCTATATCAAGAATGTTCATGGTGTTGCCGCCCGCGCCGTAGAAGATACCGAAGATGCCGAGCATCAAGAATGCCGAGCCGCCCATGAGCATGAGCGTCAACTTCATTGCGGAGTACTCCTTGCGGCCTGTTCCCCACACGCCGATGAGCAAATACATGGGGATAAGGGCGATTTCGTAGAACATGAACATCATAAACATATCGATGCTGATGAAAAAGCCGAACACGCCCATGGAAAGGAGGGTGAACCAGAGGAAATAGTCCTTGAGGTTGGGGCTTAGCTTCCAGCTGACGAAGGTGCCGGTAAAGACGATGACTGCACTGAGCAGCAACATGGCTACAGAGATGCCGTCGACGCCCACACGGTAGGAGATATTGAGGGGTTCGAACCATGTGAAGGCGGCTTGATAGAGCATCTCGGCGTTATTGCCGGCTGCGCGCTGCGCAAGGTAATCGAAGGTGAGGTAAACTGCCAGCACCAGCAGCAATGTGCTGCCTGCGACCATCACGCCGCGAACGGCCTTCACTCCTTTGGCCAGCCAGAGGCCGAGTAACATCAGGAGCGGTATCAATACGAATAATGAAAGGAAGTTCATATTTGCGGCAGTTTTAGAAAATTAGTAACATTGCGATTAACAGGATTGTGCCCACGAGGTAGAACATAGCGTACTGCTGCACGCGACCGCTCTGCAGACCCTTGATGCCCTCGGAAGCGGCATTCGTTCCCCAAGCGAGGAAGTCGAAGAAGCCGTCCACGACATGGCGGTCAAACCAAGCGATGGGCTTGCTGACACAGCCGAAGATTATGCGGTGGGTAACGAACTGATAAACCTCGTCCATGTAGAAACGCTTGTAAGCCCAGCGGTGTAGGCGCGGGAAGGTGGCGTAAAGCTTGTCGGCGATGGGCTGACGCTCGCCCTTGAAGATCCATGTAGCCAAGGCGATGGCCACTATAGCCACGATGGTGGAGGTTAGGGCTACGCCGGTGTCGAAATGGATACGGTAATCACGACCGTCGGCGCTGATGAGTGAGCCAAAGCTGTAGCCGTCAAAGAGTCCGAAACCTGCCAATGTGGTATAAACTCCGACGCCGACGGTGATAACGCTCAGTATAACGAGCGGCCATGTCATGATCTTGGTCTCGTGAGGGTGATGAGCGGCATGGAGCTCCTTGTTCTCGGTGCCCCAGAAGATGCCGTAGTAGAGACGGAACATATAGAAGGCAGTCATGGCGGCGATGCCGGTCATGATGTAGCCCACGAGGGGATTGTATGCCATGCAGGCGGTGATAATCTCGTCCTTGCTGCTAAAACCGGAGAAGAAGGGGATACCGCTGATAGCGAGACAGGAGATAAGGAATGTGATGTGAGTCAACGGCAGATATTTGCGGAGACCTCCCATAGCGCTCATCTCATTGCTGTGGACGGCGTGGATTATGCAGCCTGCGCCGAGGAACAAACATGCCTTGAACATGGCATGAGTAAACAAATGGAACATCGAAGCCATATAGCCGACGCTACCCACATGCTCATGGCCGGTCTGCAGCTCGGTGCAGACGCCAAGGGCTACCATCATAAAGGCGATTTGCGAAATGGTGGAGAACGCAAGCACACGCTTGATGTCGCTTTGGGCACACGCCACGGCGGCTGCGTAAAATGCGGTGAATACTCCGACCCAGATGATGACGGGCATCCAGTCCTGCGCATAGGTTACCCACAAGGGGAATAGCCTTGCTACCTGGAACACGCCGGCCACAACCATCGTTGCAGCGTGGATAAGCGCGCTGACGGGGGTCGGGCCTTCCATTGCGTCGGGCAACCAGATGTGGAGAGGGAACATTGCACTCTTACCGGCGCCACCAATAAACATTAGCGTCAAGGCAAGGGGCAACAAGATGCCTGCCTGCGCATAGGAGGCGAGGCCTTCGGGGGTGTCGAACACGAATGCGAAAGAACCGGTATAGAATCCGTAAATCAAGATGCCGATTAAGAAGAATAAGTCGGCGAAACGGGTAACGATGAAGGCTTTTTTGCTCGCCGCGATGGCTGCCGGCGACGCATAGTAGAAGCCTATGAGCAGATAGGAGCTCACTCCGACCAACTCCCAGAACAAATACATCTGGAAGATGTTGGTTGCAACGACCAAGCCCAGCATCGACATCGTAAAGAGCGACAAATAAGCATAGTAGCGCTGGAATCCGCGCTCGCCCTTCATGTATCCGAAAGAGTAGATGTGCACCATGAAACTTACCGTCGAGATTACGATAAGCATCATCACTGAAATCGGGTCAAGCAGTATGCCCATGTCAAAGTGTAGTCCTTGATCAAAGAAAGGCAACCACGCAAAATTGAACGGCACTTGACGCTCAAATGCGCCCGTAACGGCATCACGGCCAATCACGAAAAAGTATTCGTAAGCGGCATAGTAAGACAGTACGGTTACAACACCCAAAGCAAGAGTGCCGATGATGCCTGCTGTCTTATGGCTGAGCGACTTGCCAGCAAGCCCGAGAATAAGGAAGCTGATAAGCGGCAGCAGTATAATAAATAAGGTATAAGTCATAGTCTGTTCAATTATACATTACCATTTGAGGGTGTCCAGTTCATCGACAAAGTTGTTCTTCAGCATACGATAGACATTTATCATCACCGCAATGGCGATAGCAGTCTCGGCAGCTGCAATAGCAATGGAGAACAAAGTGAACACATAGCCCTCGAGACCATTCTGACAGAGGCGATTGAACGCTGCAAAATTGATGTCGGCCGCATTCAAAATGAGCTCGACAGAAATCAAAATTGCCAGAGTATTACGACGGGTGAAGAAACCATACATTCCTGCGCCCAGCATAATAGCAGACAAAATGAGGAAATAATCAATCGTGATATTCATAATTCTAATAGTTTCTTCAAAGATTTAGCGTTTGCGGGCGATAATCAAACCGCCGATAATGCAAGCGAGAAGTAAAACACTGACAGCTTCAAAAGGCAGCAGATTGCCACCTTCGCCGGCATTGAGCAATGTGGAACCGATCACGGAGATAGGAAGCGCGGCCTCGTTTGTAATATTAGCGTCGAGAGCCTTACTTACAAACTGATGGGAAATAATTACAAACATCAGCAGACCTGCACCAATAAGCGCGGCCAACAATGCAGCGGCACGCTTGCCCAGAGACAATGTGTATTGTTTAGATTTGTCCGTCTTGCCCGTAAGCATGATGGCAAAGATATATAACACTACAATACCGCCGGCGTAAACCATTATCTGCACTGCACCGAGGAAGGTGTAGCCGAGCAGGAAGTAGAGACCGGCAGTACCGAAAAGCACGAAAAGCAAATAAGTTGCGGCACGGATAATGCGCTTGGTCGTTACCGACAATACGGAAAACAACGCCACGAAAAATGCCAGCACTATAAAGACTATTGATTCGGTATTCATACGGCAGAATTAGTTTCAAGATTAGATGCTTCAGATTTGGCGTCAGTTGTTTGGGGCTTGGCGGCTGGAGTTGCAGCGGGAGCGGCAGGCTTAACAGCCGGCTTCTTTTCCGCTACTTTGCTGCCGGGCTTATTCAACTGCTGCACGAGTTTTGTGCGGTCGAAAACGGCGTTCTCAAAATCGGTGCAGAACTCAATTGCATTCTGCGGGCACGCGGTAATGCACAGCTCACAGAACATACAGCAACCGAGGTCGTACTGATAACTGACAAGGCTGCGTTTTTTCTTGCCCTCCTCGGTTTCAAGCATCTCGGTAGTTACCTTAATGCTGCCATTGGGGCAAGCTGTCTGGCAGAGGCCGCAACCTATGCACTTATGCTCATTATTCTCATTGTGGGGCATGATAAGACGACCGCGGAAACGGTCGAACATCTTCAACTCCTTGCGGTTTTCGGGGTACTGCTCAGTGATTTTGGGCGTGAAGAATTCCTTTATCGTTACGCTCAAGCCTGTGAACAGCGACCTCACACCGCAGAAGAGACCCGAAAAATAATTATTATTTGACATGGTTTTGAATTTACAATGTTAAACCAGTAGATACGCAGACTGCCATCAACACAAGCAGCACGAGGCTCAACGGCATCAAGTACTTCCACTCCAAAGTGAGGAGCTGGTCAATCCTAAGACGCGGGAAAGTCCAGCGAATCCACATCAGCAGGAACACAACGAAGAAAGTCTTGCCAATCATCCAGACCGCGCCCGGGATATAATCCATCACTTGGTTAAAAGCGTCGAGCCCTACTATGTGAAGCGGCGCCCAACCGCCGAGGAAGATGGTGCTGGCGATACCGGCGCAGATAAACAGGTTCAGATACTCGGCGAGATAGTAGAAACCGAAGTGCATACCGGAGTATTCCACATGGTAGCCGGCAGTAAGCTCGCTCTCAGCCTCAGGCATATCGAACGGGCCGCGGTTACACTCGGCATTGCCGGCGATAAGGTAGACGATAAATGCCAGAAGCGCAGGGATATGACCACGGAAGATGTTCCAACCGTAATCAGCCTGCTGCTGGCAAATCTCCGAGAAGGACATCGTGCCGGTAAGCACGATCATCGTGAGCATAACGAGGCCGATAGAGACTTCATAGCTGATAATCTGCGCACCGCTGCGCATCGCGCCGATAAGAGCATACTTGTTGTTGCTACTCCAGCCGGCGAGCAAGATGCCAACCACGCCGATACTGCCGGCTGCAAGGAAGAAGAATACTCCGACATTGAAGTCGATGATTCCTGCGCCCTTATTCCATGGCAAACACGAGAAGGTGAGCATCGAAGCCACAATCACGAGGAACGGAGCCATCTTGTGAAGCAATCTATCCACATTCTTCATGTCGATAATCTCCTTGGTCATCATCTTAAGCACATCGGCAAGCACCTGAATGCTGCCCCACTTGCCCACACGGTTGGGGCCGAGGCGACATTGGAAGAAGGCACAAATCTTGCGCTCCATATAAATAAGGATAATGGCGAACACGGCGTACAGAGTGATGATTGCAAGCGCAACCAGCACGCACTCGACCAGCGTAGCCGCCCACTGAGGCATCAAAGTCAGCAGCAGGTTGTTTATCCACTCGGTTACAATCGAGAAATCAAACATTTCAGTAAACCTTTAGATGTTTTTGTGTTATATATATAATAAGGTATAGGACTAACGGTCGATGTCTGGCACGATATAGTCCATCGTGCCGCCGATAGTAACGAAGTCCGCGATCTTAAAGCCGCGGCAAGCCGTATCCATAGCCGCCACTAACGGCAGACCCGTCGAGCGGTAGTGCAGACGATAGGGGCTCTTGTCACCTTTGCTCTCGAGGAACACTCCAAATTCGCCACGGCTTGATTCAACAGCCTGGTAATAAGTTCCCTCAGGCACCTTGATAATCGGCTTAGTCTTCTCCTTATAGTTTCCTTCGGGGATATTGTCGATCAGTTGCTCGATGATATTGAGGCTTTCCAATATCTCGTCCAAACGAATCATGTAGCGGTCGAAGCTGTCGCCGCTCTCACGGAGCACTTGGTTGAACTCCACGCGGTCATACGCGGCATAAGGATGATTTTTGCGCACATCGTTAGCCCAACCGGCGGCGCGACCGGAGCCACCGGTGCAGCCGAAGCTGATAACCTGCTCCTTGGTGAGCGGACCGACACCCTTGGCGCGGTTTTGGAAGATCACATTGCCGGTAAAGATAGCGTGATATTCATTAATGTTCTTGCGCATATAAGGAATAAACTCCTTCACCCTCCTTTGGAAGTTCGGATGGATGTCAGCCATCAGACCGCCGATAGTATTGTAGTTGATAATCAGGCGACCGCCGCAGGTCTCTTCAAAAATGTCGAGGATTTTCTCCCTGTCGCGGAATCCGTAGAGGAAAGCAGTCGTCGCGCCCATATCCTGGCAGAGGCAGCTGAAGAAAAGAAGGTGCGAGTCGATACGCTGCAACTCGTCGAGAATCGTGCGCACCACCTGCACCCTGTCGCTGACCTCGATGCCCATAGCTTTCTCCACGCACATACACAGAGCGTGGCGGCTCTGCATCGCCGCAAGGTAGTCGAGGCGGTCAGTGAGGGCGAGCGTCTGCGGATAGGTGTAGCTCTCGTTCAGTTTCTCCACGCCGCGGTGTATATAGCCCAATATCGGGTCTATCTTGGTGATTGTCTCACCCTCCAGCGCCACGCGGAAGTGCAGCACGCCGTGAGTAGAGGGGTGTTGCGGACCGATGTTTACCACATAGTCGTCCTCGCCGAATATCTGGTTCTTCTTGGCGGCGAGAGTGCCGTCGGGTTGGAGCGAATACTCGGTCGTGTCGTCGGCAAGCGGCTCGTTGTCCATGCGCAGGGGGTTCTGCTCGAGCGGCTTGTCGTCCTTACGCATAGGATAGCCCACCCAGTCCTCGCGCAGGAAGATGCGGCGCATATCCGGGTGGCCGGCAAAGATAATACCGAAGAAGTCGTAGGCCTCACGCTCGTAGATGTTGGCAATATCCCAGAGGTCGCTCACCGTAGGCAGCACGGGCTGCTCACGATTGGCGGTAGCGCTCTTGAGCCACACCTGCTCGTGGGTCTGAGTGTTCTCCACGCAGTACACCACGCCGAGACCGCCCTCCTCGCCCCAGTCCATGCCGATAAGGTTGCTCAGGTAGTCAAAGCCTTTGGCCTTGAGACCCTGCATTTCGGCGCGAAGCTCAGACGCTTCTACAATCTTTATGTTGTCTAAAGTCATCTTATTTCAAATTTAGGCGTTTTCTCCCTTAGGTTCTTTCTCCTTGCGGTTGGTAGTGCCGAAGAACTGCTCCACCTTCACCTTGCGCTGCAGCTGCATCATGCCGTAGAGGAACGATTCCGGCCTCGGCGGACACCCGGGCACATACACATCGACAGGAATAATCTTGTCTACGCCCTGAAGCACATGATAAGACTTTGTGAACGGGCCGCCGCTGATGGCGCAGCCGCCGATAGCCACCACATACTTGGGCTCGGCCATCTGATCGTAGAGGCGCTTGAGCACCGGAGCCATCTTGGTGGTGATAGTGCCGCTTACCAGAATCACATCGGCCTGACGGGGGCTGTTACGCGTAACCTCGAAGCCGAAACGGGCGATGTCGTAGCGGGCTGCACAGACAGCCATGAACTCGATGCCGCAGCAGCTGGTGGCAAAGGTCAGAGGCCAGAGCGAATTGCTGCGCCCCCAGTCGATAAGGTTGTCAAGCTGAGTAACGATAACATTCGTACCGTTCTGATTCAGCTCCTCGACCAACTTCTCATAAGTCTCGTTGTCCTTAAACTCCTCATAGGGGAAGGACTTAATCTTTGCTCTCTTTTTCACTTCCATGCCAGCGCTCCTTTCCTCCAGGCGTATGCAAGACCCAGAATCAAAATCACGAGGAAGAACAATACTGCCAGCAATCCTCCCGTCCCCAGCGACTTGGCTATCGTGGCCCACGGAAAGAGGAACATCGTCTCCACATCAAACATCAGGAACAGGATAGCGAACAAATAGTAGCCGATGTGAAACTGCGCCCACGACGCACCTCGAGTCGGTATACCGCATTCGTAAGCCTCTAATTTCTGCTTGTTGAACGAGCGCGGCGCAAGCAATCCTGCCAGCACCACCACTAAGCCCACAAACAGTATGCCTGTCAGCAAGACGGTTACAAATAAAGTAAAGTTCATAACTCTGTTGTTAATAAAGTTTAATATTTCCGCCCGCGAATTTAATACTTTTTTCCTTAACACCTTATATATTTACCTCAATACCTTATCAATGCACTCCAAATCTTGCACTCGCTGCAGAGCTTTCTTGGTCAAGTTCGCCTAAAATCGCTACCTTTGCATCAAAAATCCGCAACGATGAACAGCATTCTCCATTTCCTTGCCGAGCTGGCCGCCAACAACACCCGCGAGTGGTTTCAGGCCAACCGTTCGTGGTACGACCAGGTGCGCGCCCAGCACCACGATATAGTGCGCACCCTGTTGGTACGCATCTCGCAGTTCGACCCCTCGGTCTCGCACCTCGATGTAAAGGACTGCACCTACCGCATTTACCGCGATGTGCGCTTCTCCACCGACAAGTCGCCCTACAAACGCCACATCGGAGCATACATCAGTGCCGGCGGCAAGAAATCATGCCATGCCGGTTACTACCTCCATCTCATGCCCGGCGAGACGATGCTCTGCGCCGGCACATGGTATCTCCCCTCCCATGTGCTCAAGGAGGTGCGTATGTCTATTTGCGAGGATTTCTCCACCTTTCACAGCATAGTGAGCGCACCGGAGTTCCGCGAGGCTTTTCCGCAGTTCGGCTACGAGCCGCTCAAGACCATGCCCAAGGGATTCCCTGCCGACTTCTCTCACCCCGAATATCTGCGTCCGCGCATCTATTCCTGCGGCTGCAACTTCGAGGACTCTTTCGTCGGCTCCGAAGGCTGGCTCGACGACATCGTGCGCCGTTGCGAGATAGCCAAACCCTTCATCGACTTTCTCAACGACACTATCGACGACTACGAGGTGTCCTAAGGCCCCCAGTCCTAAGGACTGTTTTATGTCGCCCAGCGGTTCTGCCTCCGTGATAGCCCCACTTTTTTGCATCAAACCACGCCAAACTCGCACCATACCCCCATCTTGCGAGATTTTAGCGCCTCCGCGCGCCGCAGAATGTCGTGGAAATTTGCAGAAAAGTCGTTGAAGTTCAAAAAATCATATATGAATTTTTGAAAATTCATATATAAAGTTATAATAATTC
>JAFLUU010000021.1 GCA_022508585.1 Prevotellaceae bacterium
AAAACCTTATAAGAATTTCCGGGAATTTATATAAGATTTTTTGAAAATTCTTATATGATTTTTTCAAATTTCACGACATTTCTACGGATTTCGAGGCCCAAAAATCGGCTGCGCACGACATATCTACAAGTCCGGAGGCCTTTTTTGTGCACGCGCACTACATTTCGCACGATGAGACAGGAGTTTCAGTATTTAATCTAAAGCATTTTTCAACATATCTACGCTAATATCGTCCTTATTTACTTCGGAAAGAGCAATTACACCTACTGTAGACACAAAAATAAGCGTCTGCGCAACAGTGTGCACAGACGCTTTGTCTTTTTTATTAACGTTCGGCTAAAGCCCCTCGACTTTACTTAAGCAGAGCGAGGGCTTCGCGGATACGGCGCATGGCCTCGACGATATTCTCGTCGCTCGTAGCGTAGCTCATGCGAATGCAATCATTGTCGCCAAAAGCCTGGCCGCCCACAGTGGCAACATGGGCGACGTTAAGCAAGTACATCGCCAAATCCATGTTATCCTTTATCTGATAATCGACGCCGGAAACGGTTGCGCTTTTGCCATAGTAACTGCTGACTTTGGGGAAAACATAAAAAGCTCCGTCGGGCTCGCTAACCTCGAAACCGGGAGTTTCGCGGCAGAGGCCGACAATCAAATTTTTGCGGCGCTCAAAAGCCTTACGCATATCTTCTACACACTGCTGGTCGCCACTAAAAGCGTTGGCCGCAGCAATCTGACTGACGGAGCAGGGACCCGATGTATACTGGCCTTGCAGTTTGTTGCAGCCCTTCACAATCCATTCGGGAGCAGCGATGAAACCGATGCGCCAGCCGGTCATGGCGTATGCCTTGCTAACGCCGTTGATGATAACTGTACGCTCTTTCATTCCGGGTACTTGCGCAATGCTGGCATGGCTGCCGACATAGTTAATATGTTCGTAAATTTCATCTGAAATGACGATCACGTTCTCATGACGCTTCAAGACGGTTGCCAACTGCTCCAACTCCTCTTTGCTGTAGACAGCGCCGGTCGGGTTGCTGGGCGAACAGAGAATGATAGCGCGCGTCTTGGGAGTAATAGCGGCCTCCAGCTGTTCGGGAGTAATCTTGAAGTTCTGCTCGATGTCGGCAGGCACAATGACAGGCTCGCCGTCGGCCAACTTGACCATCTGAGTGTAGCTGACCCAATAGGGAGCGGGGATAATAACCTCGTCGCCCTCGTCTATCAAAGCCATGATTACATTACAAACGCTCTGCTTGGCACCATTGGAGCAGAGAATTTCGTTAACAGAATAGTCGAGATTATTCTCGTGCTTGAGCTTGTCTACGATTGCCTGACGCAGCACAGGATAACCGGGCACGGGCGAATAACGCGAATAATTGTCATCAACAGCCTGCTTGGCGACCTGCTTGATTGCGTCGGGAGTGTTAAAATCGGGCTCGCCGACGGAGAGATTGATTACGTCTACGCCTTGAGCCTTGAGCTCGGCGCTCTTCTGCGACATCGCCAGCGTAGCCGACGGCTCGAGGCGATTAAGTCTTGCGGACAGTTTAGTCATAATTTCTGTTGTTTTATTATCTTATAATATTTTCTTAATTAAAATTGCGAAATTCTCTATTGAAGGTACAAATTTCTTTATTAAAGGTGCAAACCATGCCCCATTCGATGGGCTTTGGTGCGCAAATAAGCCTCGTTGTAGCAGTTTGGCTCGATTTCGATGGGCACATTCTCCACGATTTCAAGACCAAACCCGTCAAGGCCGGCACGTTTTGTAGGATTATTGGTGATTAAACGCATCTTGCGCACGCCAATCTCGCGCAAAATCTGCGCTCCCACTCCATAATCACGCTCATCAGCGGCATAACCGAGGTGAATATTGGCATCGACGGTGTCAAAACCCTGCTCCTGAAGCTTATAAGCTGCAATCTTGGCCATCAAACCGATACCGCGACCCTCTTGATTGAGATAAAGTACCACACCTTTGCCCTCCTGCTCGATAAGTTTCATTGCACTATGCAGTTGCTCTCCGCAGTCACAACGTTTGCTGCCGAAGATGTCGCCTGTAACGCACGAAGAATGCACACGCACAAGAACAGGCTCGTTCTCTTTCCATTCGCCCTTTATCAAAGCTACATGTTCGAGACCATTACTCTTCTGGCGGAAAGGAATAAGTCGAAAATGCCCATATTCCGTGGGCAAATCAACACATTCTCCTTTCTCAACAATAGTCTCCTCTTTGATACGATAAGCAATAAGATCGCGAATAGATATAATCTTTAACCCATGCTCGCGAGCCACCTCAACAAGCTGCGGCATACGCGCCATAGTACCATCTTCATTCATAATCTCGATTAGCGCAGCAGCGGGCTGCAAGCCTGCAAGCCGCGCGAGATCGACCGCAGCCTCTGTATGACCTGCTCGCCGCAAAACCCCTTTATTTTGAGCGTAAAGCGGATTGATATGACCGGGGCGTCCGAAAGTTTCCGGCACAGAGTTAGGATCAGCCAGCGCACGAATGGTAGCTGCGCGGTCGGCTGCGCTCACACCAGTGGTACAGCCGTCTAATTTGTCGACGGTTACGGTAAAAGGAGTGCCGAGCATGGAGGTATTGTCCTCAACTTGGTGCGGAAGGTGCAACTCACGGCATCGCTCCTTCGTGATAGGAGCACAAAGTACGCCACGACCATAGTGAAGCATGAAGTTTACCTTTTCAGGAGTGATCAGTTCGGCTGCAGTGATGAAATCGCCTTCATTTTCGCGGTCTTCGTCGTCCACAACGATGACGAACTTGCCTTGACGGAAGTCCTCCACAGCCTCTTCTATAGTGCTAAGTACGCTTTTAGTCTTGTTATTATCGTTCATCTACTTATATTTTGATCTAATGTAAAATACGTCTTTAATAATTCGCTTAACACGTTGCCAACGAGTCTCGCCAGGGCGATATTTCAGCTTCGCTCCGAGAGTAATGATGCGTTGTTTAATTCCGTCGAAGTTAAATTCGATAGAATCACGGTTGGCCTTATAAGTAAGGAATATACCCAACGGCGTCATCACAATGGTACTTATCCACATACCATAAGTAATGTCCCAAACACCGTCGCGAGCCATCTTCATACCGGAAATTCCTATAATATAATATATGATAAAGATCAGCACCGACACGATAGTAGACACTCCGAGGCCGCCTTTGCGAATAATCGCCCCAAGCGGTGCTCCAATGAAGAAGAAAAAGAGACAAGACAAGGTGCTGGAAAATCTTTCATGCCACTTAATATGATGTTTGCGCACAGTGCGATAGCCTTCCTGGCTCATAGGTGTCCGCCACTCCAACTCCGTAACTATATTATCGACCGTAGCACTCGCTTTGCGCAACACAGCCAAGTGATTAGCATACGTACCGGACAAAAGCGTATCAATCTTTATAGTTTTAGCCATCTTCTCAGCCAGAAGCGAGTCTTCGCGCGAGCCAAAGCCTGTCTGCATATATCGTGCCGTCATCTCCGTATGATTAACAGCCCCTACACTGTCATAGAACAGCATCATCGAGTCTGCGTCAGCCTTGAGTTGCTTCAGCGACTTGGTTTCAGCCATCATACTAAGATCCTCGGCATTCATAAGATCAAAATCCGTATCATAATCGATGAGGAAAATTTTATATTGAAATGTCTCACGGTCATAAGGCACCTGACTCTTGCCAAGCAAGCCCGAAGTGCCGCCCTGCAAGTTCTCAAACTGCTCTCCGTTGTATATTGTCAGTTTCAGATTATGCCTATCGGCAGTCGTTTCGATCTTGGCGGAGTCCGCCACCACAATCTGCGCGTTCTCAATGCCCTGATCCATTTTATATATAATCACATTGTAGAGCATACCCGTCTCAGCCTTCTTGTGTTCCACATAAAGATTGACATTAGGAATGCCGTTATAGAACACTCCCTCGGGTATTTCCAACGCAGGTGAGGTATTCTTCATCGAAATCAGCAGACGCGCCAACTGCATCTGCGCATTAGGACTCACACTATTCTGAAAATAAAAAGAAACGCCCATCAGCAGGATGCAAAACATCATCACGCTGCGCATAATCCTCACCAGCGGAATGCCGGCAGCCTTCATAGCGGTCAATTCCAGCTGCTCGCCCATATTACCAAAGGAGATAAGCGAAGTTAGCAGTATCGCCATGGGCAGAGCCATGGGCACAAGCGACAGAGCCATGTAATAGAAAAACTCTGCCAGCACGTCCATGCCCAAACCCTTGCCGACGAGGTCAGCAATGTGCTTCCATACGAACTGCATCATAAACACAAACAGACAAATACAGAAGCAGCCCAAGAAAAGCAGCAAAAACTTCTTGAGCACGAACACGTCTATCTTCTTAATGCCGAGCATTTATGGTGCAAAGTTAGTTCATTTATTCCTCAAAACCAAATTCCATCTTTCAAACCTAAGCCTTCCAAGAACAAAAGCCACTATAAAATATATGAGGTGCAGCGCTTGCTGCACCCCATAGTTTATTAAGATTAGTGTTTCTTGTGATTAAAACGCAACAACTTGCCGTACTTGTTAGAAGGTGCGCTGTCGAGCAACAATATCATGGCCAACAGAAGCAAGCCGACGTAAGGACTAATGCCAAACCACGACGCAAAGATAAAAGGCACGACGCCAAGCAAAATCCAAAAGCCGGAACAACCTACATCGTGCAGGCGGCGCACGGTTACAGCGAGCAAAGGCAGCGAAATAAGCAGCAGATAGCTCAAAATAACGATCGTAACCACAATATGCTTGCTCAAACAGCTGCGAATAAGGCGCAGCCAGTACTCATTAGCGTCAGGAGCAGCGGAAATGTAGATGTAATCGCGCCCGATACTGGCAAAGAGGAGGATATAAAGCATCACACTCACCAGCACGTTGAACGCAATGAAAATCCAAAACTCGGAACGCCGCGAACGACCGGAGAAATTATCACAACTCAAGAACGCACGCTTCAACGAGCGGACGATGCTACGTGCCGTCTCATGATTTGCACGAGCGGCAGCGACATCAGCCTGCAATTCAGCCATAGCCTCCTTCTGCTCATGCAGATCAGTCAACTCCGTCACGGCCTGCCGATACAATCTGTCCTGTGTCCAAGTGTCAATCCTGTCGTTAGGACAACCACACTCGGGACAGTGTAGCAAATTGTCCTCATACGGACAACCACACTCGGGACAGACGGAACGCATAGGCTCGATTTTTACACTTCGCGTAACTTCGGGCTGTCAATCCTACAGCTTGCTGACCTTCAGTTTGCTGACGGCGGAGCGGAAATTGCCGGTGCTTTGCAGCGGGAACACGAGGGTCTCCACCATAGTCTGCTTGCTCTTGCCATCGCTCCAGAAGATGCGTCCATTCATCGTCTCGGCGAGCTTACCATTGATATACAGGCGCGTTTCCTTATTGTCGCCCTCTACGGCAATGTCAAGCTCTTCGCCTTCGTAGGGAGCGAAGTCGAAAGTAGAGAGATAGCCGTCGCGTTCATAGCCCATTCGTCCCGTAATGGGGTCAGCGAGATAGAACACCGCGTTAGGAGAGCTGAAGAGCACTGTGCCGCGCTCCTCTTTAGCCGTCTTGAGGTGGAAACTAACGCGGTAATCATATCCGGCCTCAACGACGCCGAGCCCTAAATTCTTCTTGTTCGGCTGCACAGTGCCGAGGCTTATCTCTTTCTCGGGAAGAGTACCCAATTCATTGATGCCGGGAGCTTCACTCAGCGTGAGGCGCAACTTATCGAACTCATCATAAGGCAGAGTGGTGCTAAGGCCGGTCCAGAACTTGGTGCTGAGAGTCTGCATGGCGGGATAAAGGCGGTGATGAATGTCCTTGACGCTGATACCATTGCCGCAAATATCATTCCACACGGCAAACATACCGCCAATAATGCGCCTGTCGTCATAATCGAAGGTGTACTTATTATTAC
The DNA here is from genome assembly GCA_022508585.1 of Prevotellaceae bacterium. GTDB lineage: Bacteria > Bacteroidota > Bacteroidia > Bacteroidales > Bacteroidaceae > UBA6382. The sequence goes on from JAFLUU010000021.1 coordinate 5,951, forward strand.
CGGCGATATTGGGAGTCCATTTCTCGTAGAGATAGCGCGTATTGAGGTAGTCGTAGTAGTAACCGGCGTGAGGAACGATATAAGTCAGCCCGTCGGGGATACTTAAGCTCTTATAACCAAGCGCCACCATCGAGTCGGGGCGGGAATAGTCGTTCGACCAGAGCCACATCAGCACATTGTCGACCTTAATAGGCGTCTCGCCTCTTGCATGAGTGAGCGAGCCCCACAGACAAGCCTGCTTGCCGTAACTCTCCACGAGCTTGATGAGGTGATCGGTCAAAGCGCGGAATTTTTCCACTACCGCTTTGTCGCTGTTGTTGTACTCGTCGGTACCAATGTGGACACGCGGCCCCATAAACACGGGATCGTCGCCCTCCAGATACTCACGCCACAGGTTATCGAGGAGCTCTATGCTCTTAGGATTGGTGATGTCAAGGTGATCAACGCCGAACTTTTTATTTGCCAGCTCCGGCATGTAATGAGTGAAAGCAAGACTGTGAGCAGGCGCATCAATTTCGGGAATAATCTCTACTCCGCAGTCCACAGCCAGCTTCTGCAGGTCGCGAAACTGCTCCTTGGTGTAATATCCGTCGCGAGCGGCGAGTCCCGGGTAGGCGGCGCACTCCATACGGAAGGCGGCGTATGTCTTATCCCAGTTGTTGTCGTAGTATTTCGGGAAACCGTTGTCATTAAGATGCACCTGCAAGGTATTCATCTTATAGTAACCCATTATTTTCACGAGTTTCTGCAAATAAGTGATTGGAATATATTTTCTTCCGCAGTCAATCATGAAACCACGCATCGGGAAATCGGGACAATCGTTGATCGTGCCTTTAGGGAAAGAGTAATCCTTAGAGTTTTCAGCCACTTGGAGCATTGTTCGCGTCGCCCAGTAGAGTCCTTGGGCGGTAGGAGCGGTAGCTTCAACCTTGTCGGCGATAGTGATAGTGTAACTCTCCGGATTTACAGCCTTCTGCTTGGAGCTTTTAGCCTTCTTCTGAGGTTGAATGGCGAGTACGATGTCTCCTTGGCCGGGCTTGCCGTCGGTAACCACATCGAGGCGGGCACCAAAAAGCACTTCGCAGTCTTCAGACAGCTGCTTGGCGATTTTTACAGCCTCGCCACTGGCAAAAATGCGGCTGTCGGCATCAAGAGTGAGCCTGCCTTCGGCTCCTTTCCACTCCTTGAGCTCCGGAATAACGAAAGGCTTGGGGTTTTGCGCCTTAACGGCACTAAGAGATAGCGCCGCCACAAGAGCAAACGCAGTCAATGTTTTAAGTTTCATAGTCGTAATGTTATAAAATATGCGCAAATATAGCTTTTTTGCCGTTAACAGCCAAATTTATCATATACATGTTAACTGCAAGATGCACGAAAAAGCTAATTTTGCGCACAAATCTAACAGCAAATGAACACCGACCTGAAACAACACCTCATCGCACTCGCTCATCATTACAACACGCCGGACTTCATCGCCTCCGATCCTGTGCAATTTCCCCATCGCTACACACAGAAACAGGACATCGAGATTTCCGCCTTCGTCACGGCATGGATAAGTTGGGGCAACCGCAAGCAGATCATCAAGACCGCCGACCATATCGACCACAACATCTTTCGCCACAAACCTCACGCCTATCTGATGAGCGGCGAGTGGCGCACATATCGCGACGACAACCGCTGTTTCTACCGCACCTGTCGCCACAATGACTTCCACGCGCTGATGAATCGTCTATATAATATATATAATGAGTACGGCGACTTGGAGAACGCTGTCGTAACCACAATGGATACCCTCCGCGTGTCGGGCGACACTGCCGCTACCGCTGCCGCAGCGCTCAGCACCCTTTTTAGCGGTGTCAACGGCATAGCCGATGCGCACAAAGGCTCTCCTTGCAAGCGTCTGTGGTTCTTTTTGCGCTGGATGGTCAGACGCGATGGCATTGTCGACCTCGGCATCTGGCATCAGCTGTCGCCGCAAGAGCTCATCATTCCGTTAGACACCCATGTCTTCCAGACGGCACGCGAGATGGGCATCACCTCGCGCCGCAGCGCCGACATGAAAACCGCCGTAGAGATAACAAGCTTCTTTCGCGCCATTTTTCCCGACGACCCTACTCTCGGCGACTTCGCCCTATTTGGGCTCGGTGTCTCTAAAAACTAAGCATATCCAAATCCGGCAGTTAGCAAAGCCCCTGTCGCTTTGCTAACGGAAGATAGAAAAATTCACACTGCCGTAGGCGCGGTGCTCCACAAAACGGGGGTGGGAGGAAAAATCGTTGGCCTTGCCGTGTTCAAGCACAAAGACACCTTCCTCGGCCAGCACATCGGACTCAAGCACCAGAGCAGGCAGCTCACTCAGCTGCGGCAAGGCGTATGGCGGGTCGGCAAAGACCAGGCCGAACTGTTCCCTGCACCGGGGCACGAAGCGCAGCACATCAAGCTTGACTGCCACTCCGTTATCATCGCCAAGGGCATGGAGCATACTGCGAATAAAGGAGTAATGCCTGTAATCCTTCTCCACACACACCACACGGCCCGCCCCTCTCGAGAGCAGCTCCAGCGTTATGTTGCCGGTGCCGCCGAAGAGATCGAGCGCGCAGAGCCCCTCGAAGTCCACATAGCTCCGCAGCACGTTAAACAAATTCTCCTTGGCGAAATCTGTAGTCGGTCTCGCCTTGAAATTTTGCGGCACAGCGAAGTGTCGTCCCTTATACTTGCCCGTAATCGCACGCATATCAATAAGCCTTCAGCAGATGCACCTTAAGGTCGTAGGGGAAGTCGTCGATATTGGCCACAGGGTGGCGGCTAAGCTCCTCCACGTCGTCCATAAAGAAAGCCTCAAGATTGATTTTGCCCATACCGTCGGCCAGCCGTCGCGCAGCCGTGCCGAAGCCGCTGACATACACGCGCTCGCCCCCTGCACTGATGCCGAAGCGCTGCGCTATGGCCGAGACAAAATACAGACTGTCGGCAGGATTGTGAACATTGTAGGTGTTGGCGAACCTAAACTTGCCCTCGCTCACCACCACAAGCGTCAGCCTGCCCTCGCAGAGGTAGGCATACATTCTCGGCTGGATCAGAGAGAACGGATAGCGTCCCACCCACTGCCGCAGCAGGGCGGTGAGGTGGCTGTGAAACTTCGCGACGGGGAAATAGTCGCTCAGAGTGTTGACCACATCGCGATCCACGCAAAACAGCAGCAACGTGTTGAGGTAAGGCAGCGTGTCGTAATAGACACGGGTGCGCTCCCTTAGCGAAGGATAGTTGAAGTAGTACATATCGACGGCATCCTCCTCCTCAAACTCCTTGAGCGGCACGAGCAGCGTGGGCTCATCGGCAAAGATGTCCACAAACTGATAGTTCTGCTGCGCCAGAGCAGTGCCCTTGATGGCCTGATGCAGATTAGCGTTGAGCGAGATGTCGGGATTGTTGGTATAGACCACATAATCCGGCAGCAGATTGCGCAGCCTGTCGTAGGAAACGAAAATAATGCGGTCGCGACTGATCCTTACGGTTAGGGAATCCATTGAGAATGTTCGTTTTTGTTATATCGGCAAAGTTAGTATTAAAACACGAGACGGCAAAACGTGCAATCAAAGTTCTGTTGCCGCAGCCCTATGCCGAGCAGCCTCCGATGAATGTCGGGAGCGCAGCATCTATTCACGCCAAAACTATACCTAACCCTCACCTTACCGCGCCTAACCCCTCTCTTTCTCACACCGTAGCTCCACCTTTTCGCGGCAATCCTCGTCAAAGTTTTACCTATCCTCGTCGAAGTTCGCTGAAAAGGCCTCCGCGCGCGATTTTTGGGCCTCCGCGTTTGTTTTTTCATCGTGAAACTTTAAAAAATCTTATAAGAATTTCTAAAAAACCTTATAAGAATTCTCAGAAATTTATATAAGAATTTTTGAAAATTCTTATAAGATTTTTTCAACTTTCACGACATTTCTACGCGCGCCGAGGCTCAAAAATCGTGCGCGCACGACGTTTTTGCAAACTTTGACGGGGTTAGGTAAAGTTTTTAGGACATTAAGTCTTTTTTACATTATTTAAATCGCAGCGAATTAAACTTTAGGTGCATCGCTTTGTCTAAAAAAATGTGAGGTAACGACCCTCGCAGGCGCAGAGATGGGGCATTGCGACCTCTCACGCGCGTACATTATATATTATATAGACCAACGTAAACGAACAGATAACGCATTAGAACGATGACAATACATTTTGGAAAGACTTTTCTCTGCATTGTGATGTTGCTGGTAAGCATCAGCGGCTGGGCCGACAGCAAGTGGTCAATCTCCGGCAAGGTGGCTGACAGCGAGACCAAGGAACCTATACCTATGGCCGGCGTCAGAATTATGAAGCCCGACAGCACCTACATCACCGGCAACGCCACAAGCGAGCAGGGCATCTTTATCGTCAAGCCGGAGAAGGGTGGCAAAATGATTGTCAAGATTACCTCCATAGGCTACAAGACGGTGTACCGCGACATCACGCTCGACAAGGATCACCGCACCGCTGCGCTCGGCACTATCCTGTTAGAGCCCGACGCGGTGGCACTCTCCGAAGCTACCATTACGGCTAAGGCGGCCAAGGTGGAGGTGAAGGGCGACACCTTCCAGTATAATGCGGCGGCCTACCGCGTGCCGGAGGGTGCGTACCTGGAAAGCCTCGTGGAGAAGCTCCCGGGCGCCGTGGTGGACGAGAGTGGCAACATCACTATCAACGGTAAGCAGGTCAAGCAAATCCGTATAGACGGCAAGGACTTCTTTAAGGGCGACAACTCGGTGGCTATGAAAAACCTGCCCGCCGACCTTATCGAGAAGATTCAGGCTTACGACAAGAAGAGCGACTATACCGAGATGACCGGCATCGACGACGGCAACGAGGAAACGGTGATAGACCTTAAGCTGAAGCAGAAGCTCAAGAGGGCTTGGTTTAGCAACGTGGATCTCAGCGTTGGCAACAAAAACCGCTATGCCGACCAGCTGTTTGCCACCGGTAAGACGGAGAACAGCCGCATCTCGTTCTTCGGCAACCTCAATAACACTAACAACCGCGGCTTCGGTGGCGGCGGCCCGGGCTTCCGCGGCGGCGGCAACGGCCTTACGGCCACCAAGAGGGGCGGTTTCAACGGCTTCTGGAACAATGGGCTGCGCGAGCGCGATGGCGGTTTCTTCGAGATAGGCGGCGACATCAACTACGGCTACACCAATAGCGACAATCAGAACACTTCCAACTCGGAAAACTTCCTCGCCGACGGCAACAGCTCGTTTGGCAACTCGATGAGCAAGAGTATGGGGCGCAACCGCAATGTCAATGCCAACGTCAACCTCAAATGGAACCCCGACAGCGTTACTCAAATACGCTTCCGCCCTTCGTTCAGCTACAGCAAGGGGGATAACACCTCCAACAGCCGCGATGTAACCTTCAACAGCGACCCTTACAAATACAGCGCCTCGCCGTTAGACTCTATTTTCCGCTCTACCGTAGACCCGCTCAACGTGCAGGCGGAGCTGCTGCCTATTGCTGTCAACCGCAACGAGCGTGCGTCCTACTCCGACAACAATAACACAAACTTCAACGGCGAACTGAACATCATGCGCCGCCTCAACAATAGCGGGCGCAACATTTCATTCCGCGCCAGCGGCTCCTACTCTTCGAGCCATAGCTATAGCTACAACCTGAGCAACATCTACTATTACCAGCAAGAGAGGGCGCGCATCAACAATCAGTATTCCGTCTCCCCGTCCACCAACTGGGACTACTCGTTGCGCCTTAGCTACACCGAGCCGATAGTTAAGAACCTCTATCTGAACACGAGTTACAACTATCAGCACAAATTCCAAGACCAAGACCGCAACCTCTATCAGCTCGACTCGCTCGAGGGATACGGTTATGGCAATGTGCTACCCGAAGATTATGTGTTAGGCAAGCTGCCGAGCGGCGATTCTCTCTATTGGGCCAAGAGTATCGAAAACTCGCGCTACGCTACATATCACGACGACATTCATAACGTCAATGTCGGCTTCCGCTATGTAACTAAGGAGATCAACATCAACGCCGGCGTGAACATGGAGCCCCAGCGCACCAAGTTAGAGTATCAGAAAGACAAGCTCGACACCACGGTGGTGCGCAATGTGTTTAAGGTGTCGCCCAATATGCGCGTGCGCTTCAATTTCTCCAACGTTCATCGCCTGGAACTGAACTACCGAGGCAACTCTTCGCAGCCCAGCATGACCAATCTGCTCGACATCACCGACACTTCTGACCCGCTCAACATCTCTATGGGTAACCCGGGGCTGAAACCGTCGTGGACTAACAACCTTAATGCCGAGTACTCCAACTATTGGCGCGCCTCGCAGAGTGCAGTGCGCTTCCGCGCCAACTATTCCAACACGCAGAACAGCATTTCGACCGCCATTACCTACGATGAGACGACCGGTGTGCGTACCACTCGCCCCGAAAACATCAATGGAAACTGGAACGCCGGCCTCTTCGGTATGTTCAGCAGTTCTTTCAGCGACGAGAGCCCGTTCAGCTACTTTACGATGACCGACTACAACTACAACAACAGCGTTGGCTTCATGCGAGTGAACAGTGGCAACAGCCAGAAGAACACTATGCGCACCTCGACCATTACTGAGCGTATGCGCGGCTCGTTCCGCACGGGCTTGTTCGAGTTCGGCCTCAACGGCAGCATTACCTACGAGCACTCGCGCAGCACTCTGCAGACGCAGGCCGACCTCGACAACTACCGCTTCGCCTATGGCGGCAACATACAGTACACTACAAGTTTCGGATTCTCAGTAGCCTCCAACCTGTCGATGAACTCTCGCCGCGGCTACAGCGATGCGTCGATGAACACCAACGAACTGCTCTGGAACGCGCAGATTTCGCAGTCGCTGATGAAGAATAAGGCTGCCACAATCTCGTTGCAGTTCTACGACATACTGCATCGCCAGAGCAACATCAGCCGCGTAATAAACGCGCAGACCCGTCGCGACAGCCGCAGCAATGCTATCAACAGCTACTTCATGCTTCACTTCATCGCGCGCCTCAATGTGCTCGGTGGCACAAACGGTCGCATCCGCCCGCAGGGTGATCGTCCCGACGGCGAGGGCCCGCGCCCGGGTGGCGAGCGCAGAGGTGGTTTCGGCGGCGGGCGTCCGGGTGGTCAGGGCGGCTTTGGCGGTGGCCCGCGCTAAGAAAGCTCCGGCGCCGTCGACAAAGCATCAATTGTTATAGATAAAACCGCTATAGTAATAAACAAAAAGAGATGCCCGCAGGCCTTTCGGCGCGCGGGCATCTTCTTTTTGTTAATCGTTCGTTACGTTACTCTCCCGGAGTGATAGCACCCGACGGGCAAGCGTCAGCACAAGTGCCGCAATCTACGCAAGTATCGGGATTGATGCTGTAGATGTCGCCCTCGGAAATAGCTCCTGCGGGGCACTCGTCGATGCAAGTACCGCAAGCAACGCAGTTGTCAGTAATTACGTAAGCCATTTTGATTAAGTTTTAAGTGTTAGTAAACGCTGCAAAGGTAACAAAGATTTGGGAATTGAGAATTAGTAAAGGATAATTATTTTTCTTTTCTATCTATTTTTCTCTTGACAGATACTAAACGACTTACTTTTCCGTTAGTTTAATATGCGAAGAAAATTTCACATCATTTCGCTACTTCTGCTGCTGACGGCTCACGCCGTTGCGCAGCAAAACAACAAGGTGCAGAACAGACCTTACCTCGATCTGCGCCCTTTCCACTATGGCTTTTCCTTTGGCCTGCACCAGCAGAGCATCATCATGCCTAACAGCGGCTATATAGACCCCGAGACGGGACAACAGTGGTGGGTGAGCAACGATAACTTCAGCCCGGGCTTCACTGTGGGGCTCATCGGCGAGTGGCGCATCAATCAGTACCTCGGTTTCCGCCTGCTGCCCACCATGCACTTCGCCTCCAAGCACATAACATTCCGCGAGCAGACCACCGGACAACTCGACTACCAGGAGATGAAGTCTACGTACATCGTTCTGCCGGCCAATCTCAAGATTGCTGCACCGCGCCACAATAATTATCGCCCTTACGTCATCACGGGCGTCAACGCGATGTACGACCTGACAACCAAAGACCAGGCTAACATCGCCGTCAAGCCGCTTAGCCTGAACTTCGAAATCGGTATGGGCTGCGACTACTACCTTCCGTTCTTTAAGTTCTGCCCGGAGTTAAAGTTCTGCTTCGGTTTCAACGACATACTCAAGACTGACCGCTCCAACCTCAACGATAAGTCGAAAGAAGTCTTCACAAAAGCCGTCAAGGAGGCGCACAGCGCCATGGTGGTGCTTACTTTCCACTTTGAGTAGGAGAGTTGTTTCCTGTTCGGGCAAATTTGTTTCAGAGAGATGAAGTTTTCCTTAATTCTCGTCGGCAAAACTACGGGCAAGCCCCTCATACAGATGATCGACGACTATGTGGAGCGCATCGCCCACTTCGCGCCGCTAAGCGTGGAGGTCATTCCGGAGCTGCGCAACGCCAAGTCGCTCTCGCGCGAGCAGCAAAAGACGCAGGAGGGCAAGGCTCTGCTTGCCAAGATAAAGCCTTCAGACCGCGTGATGCTGCTCGACGAGCGCGGCAAGATGTTTAGTTCGCAAGACTTCGCTACCTATATCGAAAAGATGCAGCATTGCGGCGCTGGCCGCACGGTTTTCATCATCGGCGGCCCTTATGGTTTTTCTCCCGAGGTCTATTCGCGCGCCGACGACAAGATTTCTCTCTCTCCGATGACTTTTTCTCACCAAATGGTGCGCCTCCTTTTTGTCGAGCAGCTTTATCGCGCACACACCATACTGCATAACCTACCCTATCATCACGAATAAGACAAAGCGGAGCTTTGAATAGAGGGGAATGGTGGCTCATTTGCGAAAGTGGATAGGGTGCGGATAGAATATCTGCGCCTTTTTTGTGTTTTTTGGTGCTCAAATAGGATTGCTTTCAGCGGAATTGGCTACTTTTGCTGATGAGTTAGCGCGCTCCGAGTGGGGAGGCGCTACCCTTTATGGAGTATTAACAGCATTAGCTGATTATTCGGTTGTCCCAGAAACCTGAGAAATTTCATGAGATAAATCAAACTGGATAGGTCGGTAATGTCTGCGTAGATAGCGTGGACGGACTTATCTTTGATTTAGGGCTATTCTCAGGGCCTCGGGACATAGGTAAAGCGGCTCACGCTTATTCTGTGTCTTGAGTTCTTGTTTTGATTGCCCTATATGCACCCGATAAGTCAGCGACTGCACAAATCGGCGAGTGCCTATGGCAAACAAAAATTTATCGAGAGCGAGAGCTGTCAAAAACGACGAGTTCTATACTCAGTTTTACGACATCGAGCGCGAAATCCAAGCGTATTTGGATTATAACCCCGATGTTTTTAGGGGGAAGACAGTACTACTGCCTTGCGATGACCCCGAATGGAGCAATTTTACGCGGTATTTTGCGCAGAATTTCGAGCTATTGGGCTTGAAAAAGCTCATTTCAACCAGCTATGCCTACGAAAGCAAGACTTTTAAGGAGGGTTTTCAACTTACGCTATTTGAGGAAGAAGCTCCGCAGTTTGATCCGAACAAGACAAGGACGCATGGTAAAATCTTTACGCTCACTAATGAAAAGAGTGGCAGCAAACGCATTGACCTTGATGACTTGAAGTGGGACTATCTCGACGGAGACGGCGATTTTCGCAGCAAAGAGGTCTGTCGCCTGCGTGATGAGGCCGACATTATCGTTACTAATCCGCCATTTTCGCTGTTTCGTGAATTCTTTGCTTGGATTATGGAGGCAGAGAAAGATTTTATAATCATCGGCAACATAAATGTCGTAACATTTAAAGAAGTTTTTCCCTATATCAAGCAAAACAAAGCATGGCTTGGCGTATCTTTAAATGCTACAAAGTGCAGTTTTATTGTTCCAAACGCATATGAGGGTGATAATGTGTATTATGATAATGGTATTCGGTATGCAAAAGTAAACAACGCCGTGTGGTTTACTAATCTCGAGCACGGAAAGCGTCATCAACCGCTGACATTAATGACCATGGAAGACAATCTGCGTTACAGTAAGCATAAAGAAATCAAGGGTAAGGCGGCTTATGATCGCTACGACAACTATGATGCAATCGAGGTGCCGTATGCAGATGCTATTCCGAACGATTATGATGGTGTAATGGGTGTGCCTGTTACATTCCTAAACAAATATTGTCCCGAGCAGTTTGAGATAATAGACATAAATCCACATTTCTATGCAATTGTAGAACAAGGAAAAGAAAAACCGAGACAACTGACCTTGAAAAATGCAAATAAGAAAGACCCTTATGCACGAATACTAATCCGAAAAAAGCAATAATATGAAAACAACACAGAGAACTTACACCGTCAGCGAGATTTGCGACGGTTTTGACTACAATGAGATTGAGGGTAAGGGGCTTTATGGGTTGGCTGGACAGCTAACGATACAGCCCGAATACCAACGCAACTACATTTATGCCGACGGCAAAAAAGATGTAGCAGTAATTCAGTCGGCTTTGAGGGGCTATCCGCTCGGAGTATTCTACTTCAACAAATGCGACGACGGTCGCTTTGAAGTCCTTGACGGCCAACAACGCATCACATCGCTGGGTAGGTTCGTAATAAACAAGCTATCTATCATCGACGACAAAGATGTGCCGCGCAAGTTCAACAGTCTGACTCAGGAGCAGCAGACAAAAATCCTCGAGACGAAGCTCTTGGTCTACGAATGCGACGGAACGGAGGCGGAGATAAGGGATTGGTTCAAGACCGTCAACATAGCAGGCGTGCCGCTCAACGAGCAGGAACTGAACAACGCTATTTACTCCGGCGAGTTTGTTACTTTAGCCAAGCAGGTGTTCAGTAACTCCGGCAATTCCAACATTGCAAAGTGGAGCACATATATAAATGGTGCAGTCAACCGCCAAGACTATCTTGAGCGTGCGCTGCAGTGGGTGAGTCGCGACAATGTGCAGAAATATATGAGCGATCATCGCCACGATACCAACATAGATGAACTTACCACGCACTTCAACAGAGTGATTGACTGGATAAAGTCGGTCTTTACCTCCGATGAGAAAGAGATGCGCGGCCTTGAGTGGGGCAGGCTCTACCGCGAGTATCGCCTCAACGAGTATGACCCCGAGGAGGTCGCTAAGCGAGTGCATGAGCTATATGCTGACCCCTATGTGAAGAACCGTAAGGGAGTGTTCGAGTATATATTGAGCGGCGAGAAGCTGAAACACTTGCTTGACATTCGCATTTTCGACGAGGCGACTAAGCGTAAGGTGTACCGCCAACAGACTACGGAAGCGGCAGCAGAGAATCAGAGTAACTGCCCGTTGTGCGCATTAGGTCATGCGGCGCAGCGCAAGAAGATTTGGAAGCTGGAAGAGATGGACGCCGACCATGTTACGGCATGGAGTAAGGGCGGTAGGACGGAGATTGAGAACTGTCAGCTGCTGTGCAAGCACCATAACAGAGCCAAGGGGAATAAATAGAAGAATGAAGGCAGCGAAAAGATGTGGTACGCACAACAGAAGATGCGATGACTAAAAATTTCCTTAAATTTTGTTGCGCATTTTGGTAACATTATGTACCTTTGCGTTGACTAAGACACGCTTTGTATGATAGCAAGTACGCTAAAAGTTGCATATTTAGAGGAGGCTTTGGAATTTATCGAGAGTCTGCCTAAGGCGGCTGGCGACAAATTGTATAGCGTTATTCATCGTATAGAAGGAGGAGAACGCAATGTACTTCTATTTAAAAAGCTGGAGGGTAGCGAAATATGGGAGTTTCGCGCGCAATATAAAGGGATTGCTTATAGGCTGTTCGCCTTTTGGGACACCGCAGAAGCCACTTTGGTAATCGCTACCCATGGTCTGATAAAGAAAACGCAGAAAACTCCTGCCAAAGAGATTGCTAAGGCGGAGAGAATAAGGAAATACTATTTTGAAGCAAAAGCAAAATAAAGATGAAACAGGTAGGAAAATTCAAGCTTTACAGCTCCGAAGAAGCGCTTGACAGGCATTTTGGAGAAATTGGTACTCCGCGTCGCGACGAGTTTGAGCGTGATGTGGCTGCCTCGGTGCAAGCCTATCATGTGGGTGAGGCTTTGAAAAAAGCACGAATAGCAAAGGGACTGACGCAAGAGGAAGTGGGCGAGCGTATGGGCTTGCACAGAGCACAGGTATGCCGTATGGAAAGCGGACGCAGCATTACTCTTGCCTCTATGATGCGCGCATTCAAGGCTTTGGGTGTGGAGTGCTTTCTCGAGATGAAGGGTATCGGCAAGGTTGCGCTATGATACCTATGGCTTGTTCCGCATAATGGTACTAAAGACGCTTTCCATACTTAACTATCGCAACATTGAGCAGGCGGAGCTCACGCTTTCGCCCAAGCTCAACTGCTTTGTAGGCCGCAATGGGGTGGGGAAGACCAACCTCTTGGATGTGGTGTACTATCTGTCCTTCTGTCGCAGCGCATTAGGACAGACTAATCAGCAGGTGTTGCGTCATGGCGAGGACTGGATGGTGGCTAAGGGAGTCTACGACACGCCCGAGGGCGAGGAGATGACCATTAGCTGCGGCCTTAAGGCCGGCAGACGCAAGTCGTTCAAGCGTAATGGCAAGGAATACCAGAAACTGTCGGAGCATATAGGGCTTATACCCTTGGTGATGCTCTGTCCGCAAGACGGCGAGTTGATTTTGGGCGGTGGCGATGTGCGGCGTAAGTTTATGGACCTCGTTATATCGCAGTATGCGCCGGAATATCTGCACAGCCTAATCCGTTACAACCAAGCTCTGCAGCAACGCAACACGCTACTCAAAATAGAGGGAGCCATTGACGATGCTTTGCTCTCGGCCTACGATGAGCAGATGGCTGTTGCCGGCCAACTGATATACGACCACCGCCGTCGGTTCGTGGCCGACTTCGTGCCGATGTTCAGCGAGGTGTATGCTGCGCTGGGCAACGACGATGAGCAGGTGAGCCTCGCTTATCGCTCGCACTGCCACGACGGCGACTTGGGCGAGATGCTGCGTTCGCACCACGAGAAAGACCATATAGTTGGCTACACCCTCAAAGGTGTGCATCGCGACGACCTTGAGATGCAGCTCGGCGGTTTTCCGCTCCGCTATGAGGGCTCGCAGGGGCAGACGAAGACCTTTCTGACCGCGCTGAAGTTCGCGCAATACAGGTATCTCAACTCGATGCTCGCCAAGCGCAAGGTTATGAATGGCAATGCGCCGCTACTGCTGCTCGACGACATCTTCGACAAACTCGACGACGAGCGTGTGAGCCGCATCGTGAGCCTTGTGGCGAGCGAGGACTACGGTCAGATTTTTATTACCTCGACAAGCGATGAGGTGTTGCGCAAAGTGGTGGAACACACGGGCAAAGACTGCCGTTTTTTCAGTGTTGAGGGAGGGTGCTATGAAGTATGTTAAGCCACGGTTGGTAAATGATTTGCTGCACGAGTTCCTTCGTGAGGAAGGGATAGAGACTCCGTTGCTGGAGCACCGCCTTATGACACAGGCGTGGCCGCAAGTGGTGGGCGACTACGCCAATCAGTGCACCGAGAGCCTGCGCATATATAATCAAGTGCTCTATGCGCGCATCAAGAGCCCGGTGGTGAGGCAGGAGCTGCACATGCAGCGCAGCGAGCTCGTGCGTAGGCTCAATGAGGTGGTCGATGCGTTTGTGATTGCCGATATTCGCTTTAGTTGAAAGGGCTTTTTTAGGCTTGCAAAGATTGTTTGCAACAAAAAAATGACAAATTATGCCGGCTAATTGCTGAATTATCATTACCTTTGCATCGCAAACAAAAAAGGCTGGGTGTTTTCCAGAGTGGCCAAATGGGGCAGACTGTAAATCTGCTGTCTTTCGA
>JAFLUU010000022.1 GCA_022508585.1 Prevotellaceae bacterium
TTTTTTAGAAATTCTTATATGAATTTTTAAAGTTTCACGATGAAAAAACAAACGCCGAGGCTCAAAAATCAGACGCGGAGGCCTTTTGTGTGAGAGCGCACGAGGTTTTGAAACATGACCACGAGCATTCGTGGAATTAGCTTACGAAATGAATTTTCGACAGCGCTTTTCGTGCGGATTGTTGCAAAAATACTAACTTCGCGCAAAGCAATGCCGAAAACATCGCGGACTGAAACAGCGCAAGTGTATTGCTAAGTACAGTGCGCAGGCGGTGAGAATGAGGGCAAAGCGACAAACGAGAAGGATAGGATAATGAACGAGGGCTTTCAGTTCAAGCAATTTTATGTGCGCCACGACCGGTGCGCCATGAAGGTGGGCACTGACGGCGTGCTGCTCGGTGCTTTGGCTTGCGGCGACGATGTCTGTAACCGCTCCGGCGATGTGCTGAAGGTGCTTGACGCCGGTTGTGGCAGCGGGCTGATTGCCTTGATGCTGGCGCAACGCCTCCCAGCGGCGCAAGTGTGGGCTGTGGACATTGACGCTGAGGCTGCCGCGCAGGCGCAAGCGAATTTTAATAATTCGCCGTGGGCGGAACGCATGACGGCGATGTGTGCCGATATTAGGGCGTTGGCTTGCGATGCTGCGTTGGAGGCCGGCTTTGACCTTGTTGTGAGTAATCCGCCGTTTTATGACAATAGTCCTGACGCGCGCGACGCGGCTCGCGATGCGGCTCGCAGGGCTGACACGCTGAGTTATGAGCAGTTGGCTCGCGCTGCGTCGCGATTGCTAAGGGTAGGGGGGCGTTTCGCGGTGATTCTGCCCCACGACAGGAGCGAGGAGTTTGTTCATACTTGCTGGCTCTGCGGTTTGCAGCATTGCGCGCAGACCGATGTGCGCACCAAGGAGACTAAACCGCTAAAACGCAGTGTGTTGGAGTTCGTGAAGGACGACACTGCGCACGCGCTCAAGACCGCGACGCTCACGCTGCTCGATGAAAATGGAGAACGCTCGCGGCAATACGCAAATCTGTGTCGCGATTTCTATCTCGACAAACCGTAAACATATAAAATACGACAACGATGAAGATTAAAAAACTGCCCCTTTTGCTCAAGATTGTCATTGCTATAGTGCTTGGCGTGCTGCTTGGGTTGGTGATGCCCGACTGTGGGTTGCGCGTTATGAGCACTTTGTGCGGCTTGTTCGACCAACTGCTGCGTTTCCTCATTCCGCTGATTATTGTCGGGCTGGTTACGCCTGCCATTGCCGATGTGGGAGCAAAGGCCGGCAGGATGCTGCTGCTCACGGTGGGGCTGGCTTACGCTTTCACGGTGTTTAGCGGCCTGTTTGCCTACGGTTTCAGCACCGCGCTCTTTCCGCAGATTATCGGCGGCACTGCTCTGTCGATGCCTGCCGAGGATATGGGCGGCGCTGCCGACATTACGCCTTATTTCACTATCGCTCTGCCTCCGCTGATGGATGTGATGACCGCGCTGGTGCTTTCTTTTATGCTCGGCTTGGGCATTGCGTTCTTTAATGCGCCTGCTTTGCGCCGCGGTTTCGACGAACTGCGCGCCATTGTGGTGCGTACTATCGAGGGCGTGGTCATTCCCTTGCTGCCGGTGTATATTTTCGGCCTGTTTCTCAGCATTTCCGCCGCCGGCAAGGTGGCTTCGGTCTTGGAGGCCTTTGTTGCTATCGTGGTGGTAATCTTTGTGATGACTATGGTGCTGCTACTGCTGCAGTATGGCGTTGCCGGTATCATCTGCAGGCGCAATCCGCTGAGACTGCTGCGCCAGATGTTGCCTGCCTACTTCACTGCGCTCGGCACGGCGTCGTCTGCCGCCACCATTCCCGTTACTCTGCGCCAGACTGTGGGCAATGGGGTGAGCGAGGCTGTGGCAGGGTTCACCGTGCCGCTGTGTGCTACCATTCATCTCAGCGGTTCTACCTTGAAGATCACCTCTTGTGCCGTCGCGCTGATGATTATGCAGGGCATGGCGTTCGATTTCCCCATGATGCTGGGCTTTGTGATGATGCT
Source organism: Prevotellaceae bacterium (assembly GCA_022508585.1). Classification (GTDB taxonomy): domain Bacteria; phylum Bacteroidota; class Bacteroidia; order Bacteroidales; family Bacteroidaceae; genus UBA6382. The sequence goes on from JAFLUU010000022.1 coordinate 2,039, forward strand.
GGGCGTTACTATGGTGGCTGCCCCGGGAGTGCCGGGCGGCGCGATAATGGCTGCTCTCGGTGTGCTTGAGAGTGTGCTCGGCTTCGACGCGCAGCAGCAGACGATGATGATTACCCTCTACATCGCGATGGACTCTTTCGGCACCGCCTGCAATGTTACGGGCGACGGCGCCATTGCGCTGATAGTGGACAAGATTAAAGGGCGAAAATAAGTGGTATGAGTATAGTATTTAGAGTTAGAATAATCTTATAACATAGCGTAAATATAATTTTTTCCTTATTTTCTTTTACTGATATAATTTTTTTTTATACCTTTGCACATGGATTGGGAGAGAAATCCCGATCTTATATGCAAAGAGTTTATTATTTCGCACTTAACCGAAAAGCCCCGAGAAAGCTTAATTTGGAATAGTACGATATAATAAGAGTAAAACCGAAAGTGGTATCTCTATACCCTAATGTGAGCTTGTACACACCTATCTGGTGTGGTACATTCTTATCAAAGGGTAAGAGGTTCCAAATTCTCGGGGCTACCTCTAAGGTTAAGTGCATAAGAATGGTCACACCATTTTTTGTGTTCTCTACTGTCGCATTACCCTTTTATTAACCTTTTAATAATTAAACAAATGAAAAAGTTCTTTTTGAGCATGATGACCGTGATGATGGTCGCAATGCTGAGTGTGGGATTCACTGCTTGCAGCGATGATGATGACAACAACAACGACGGCGGTGGAAATACCGTTGTAGGTACATGGAGCGGTGTCGATGAAGACGGCTATATGCTAACGCTTACTTTTAATTCCAATAATACGGGCGTGTTGCGTGAGACATATCTAAACTATTCTGATTATACATATAGTTTTACCTACACAATGAAAAATGAAAATAGCGGTTCGTTGACATATATGGAAAATGAAGGAAAATACTACACCTATACTTGTACTTTTACGCTCTCTGGTAATACGCTTATTTTGAATTATGACGGCGACACGTACAGATTGACAAAAAAATAATGCTGTAGTTTATTAATTACATCGTAATATTTTTACCCTTTAATAGCGACAGCCTATGTTCGTCGATAAATATGACAAGTAGGTTGTCGCTGTTTTTTTATTTTAGTCGCATTTGTAGACTTATCTACGAGCTATGACGATATTCATGGCACTTTAATGCCTTAATTTTCTCGCGCGCGTATGCGTTTTTATAGTGGTTGAGCATCAGAGTATGCAATAAAAGCCCTAATTTTGCGTTTAGAAAGAAAATGACTTGTTCCCCCTGACCCCCGATGAGGGGGCGAGGGTTGTGTTTGTGCGCTAAAGCCTCCGCGCGAAGGAGGATAAGGGGGATTGAGCTAACTGAATGCGACATGATTGACTATATAAAGGGCGAACTGACGGAGCTGACGCCGGCCAAAGCGGTGGTGGAGGCTGCTGGAGTGGGTTATGAGCTCGGCATCTCGCTGACTACATACTCGCAGATAGAGGGTAAGGAGCAGGTGAAGCTCTATGCCTACGAGGACATCAGAGAAGATGCATGGGTGCTCTTCGGATTTGCAAGCAAGGCAGAGCGTGAGCTCTTCCTGCTGCTTATCTCGGTTAGCGGGGTAGGGGGTAATACGGCTCGCACCATTCTTTCGTCCTACTCTGCGCAGGAGTTGTGCAGCATCATCGCCGAAAAGAACGATGGTATGCTGAAGCGTATCAAGGGTATCGGCGGCAAGACAGCGCAGCGCATCATCGTGGAACTGGCTGACAAGGTGGAGAAGACGATGACGCCCACTCCGTTTGGCGGTGGCGATGAAAATGCTTCTGCTGCGGCTGCTCGCGACGGCGGCATCACGCAAGAAGGCCTGGAGGCCATCGCTGCGCTCCAGATGCTGGGCTTTTCGCCCGCTCCGACCAAGAAAGTGGTTAAGCAACTCTTGGAACAGGACAGCACGCTCACTGCGGAGGCAATCATTAAGCAGGCTCTGAAAATGATTTAACGCGGTCGTAACGACCGTCTGCTGCTTTTTATAAACAGGCGAACAGGAATAGTAACAACAAGATTTTGCAACAGAGGCGACATAAGGGCAATTTCTGGGCGTGGCTCGCTGGAGCGATGCTGCTGGTGGCCGGCTCTTGGCAGATTGTCAAGGGTACGCGTGGCGATGTCGCCATAGGAGTGTATGAGTTGCAGGAAGTAGACGAGAGTGTCTCGCAAGGGCAGGCTGCCGAGGCCTCTGCACCGATGGACTCCACTCGTTTCGGCGTGAAGAAGACAGCTCCGGTGAGTCAGAGCGATCTTAAGGACAAAATGGGCGACCTTAGGGACGCGGAGAACGCTAAAACGGAGGCTGTCTACGACGAACGCACCGACAGCTATGTGCTTGGCACAAAGATTGGCGACAGTTATCTCAACGCGCCTTTCCTTATGACCAAGGATGAGTATGAACGGTGGAGTCTGCGTCGCAGTATGCAGGCTTACTTCAACCGTAAGAATCAGGACGCCTTTGAAGAGGCCGGCAAGAAGAAGTTTGACTTCACGGATATGCAGTTTGACCTCGGGCCTGCCGAAAAAATATTCGGCCCGGGCGGTGTGCAGGTCAAGATGCAGGGTGAAGCGGAGCTGAAAATCGGTGTTAACATGAAGGACATCGACAATCCGTCGCTGCCGATCCGCAATCGCAAAACTACGGCCTTTGATTTTGATGAGAAGGTCAACGTAAATGTGCAGGGCAAGATTGGCGACAAGATGGACATGAGCCTTAATTACAATACCGAGGCTTCTTTTGACTACGACATGAAGAACCTTAAACTCAAATACGAGGGTAAGGAAGACGAGATAATCAAATTGGTCGAGGCCGGCAACATTAGCTTTCCAAGCAACAACTCTTTGGTAACCGGTGCCAGCAGTCTGTTCGGCGTGCGCACGGATATGCAGTTTGGTAAGCTTAAGATGCAGGTGGCTGTGAGTCAAAAGAAGTCGGTGAGCAAGTCTGTGAGCGCCAGCGGTGGCAATCAGATGACGAGTTTCGAGATAGCAGGCAATGCCTACGAGGCAAATCGCCATTTTTTCCTCGGTCATTTTTTCCGCGACAATTATGACCGCTGGATGGCAACGTTGCCCAACGTTATGAGTGGGGTAACTATCAATCGTATCGAAGTCTGGGTAACCAACAAGAATAATACGACTACTAATACGCGCAATATTGTGGCGTTTGCCGACCTTGCAGAACAGAGCCACATCAGTAATCCCATGTGGCATGCTACCGGTACGGCCAATCCCGCTAATGGGAGCAACGATCTCTACTCTACGATAAACAATAACTACACCGATGCCCGTCAGATAAATCAAGTGTTCTCCACTATGAGTGCTCTGGGACTAGAGGGCGGCGTTGACTACGAAAAGATAGAGAGTGCAAAACTGCTCAGCAGCAGTGAGTATTCTGTCAATACGTCGCTGGGCTATATTTCCCTCAAGACTACCCTGCAGACCGACCAAGTGTTGGCCGTCGCCTACGAATATACCTATTTGGGCACGACTTACCAGGTGGGCGAGTTCTCTACTGACCGCTCCGACAATACGGCCTGTCTTTATGTCAAGTCCCTAAAGAATGCGGCTAACACTCCGATGATGGCGAACTGGGATTTGATGATGAAGAATGTCTATAATCTCGGTGCGAGCTCTGTGCAGGCGGACAAGTTTAGGCTTGACATCAAGTATCTGAGCGATACTACGGGTGTTTACCTCACTTATTTACCGGAGGCGCAATATAAAGACCGTACGCTGCTCTCTATGCTCAACCTCGACCGCCTTGACAACAAGATGCAGCCTCACCCGAACGGATATTTCGACTTTGTGGACGGCTATACTGTCGATCGTTCCACCGGTCGCATCTTCTTCCCCGCCGCCGAGCCTTTCGGCAGCTACCTTGCTGGCGTTATAGGCAATGAGGCGATTGCAAATAAGTATGTGTTCCAAGAATTGTACGACTCCACCCTCGTGCGAGCCAAGCAGGTGGTGGAAAAGGACAAGTTTATACTTACCGGTCAGTTTAAGGGAGGCGGTAGCAGCAATGTGATTTCGCTTGGCTCGGTCAATGTGCCGCGTGGCTCTGTTATGGTTACGGCTGGTGGCGTTACGCTGGTGGAAAATACTGACTATACCGTTAATTATACTGCTGGCGAGGTAACAATAATCAATCAGAGCATCATTGATGCCGGCACTCCAGTCAATGTGAGCCTTGAGAGCAACGATGGCGAAGCTTTCCAGCGCAAAACGATGCTCGGCCTCAACTGGCAGTACGATTTCACCAAGGATTTTATCCTCGGCGGTACGATTATGCATCTTAAGGAGCAGTCGCTGACCACAAAGGTGGCCATGGGTAGCGAGCCGCTCAACAATACTATTTGGGGACTTAATGTAAACTGGAAGAAGCGCAGCCAATGGCTCACCGACCTCTTCGATAAACTGCCGCTGCTCAAACTTGAGCAACCGTCGCAGATTAATTTTAGCGCCGAGTTTGCTCAACTTATCGCTGGCAAGAATGACCAGAGCCAGGCGGGCTCGTCTTATATTGATGATTTTGAGAATACCAAGTCCTCTATCAATGTAACAACTCCCAGCGACTGGGTTATAAGCAGCACGCCGCTGCGTTTCTCCGAGAGCACCCTTACCGACGATGTGCGCTACGGATATAATCGCGCTTTGCTGAGTTGGTACACTATCGATCCGCTCTTTACGCGTCGTTCCTCCTCGCTTACCCCCGGTTATATCAAGAGTGATCTCGAGCAGCTGAGTAATCACTATGTCCGCGAGGTTTATCGCACTGAGTTGTTCCCCAATAGAGAGCTGACCTACGGTCAATCTTCTACGCTCGACATTCTTAACCTTGCTTTTTACCCCGATATTCGCGGTCCTTACAACCTTAATCCGGATGTAGACAGCAAAGGACGGCTTAAAAACCCCTCCGAGCATTGGGGCGGCATGATGCGTGCCCTTGAGACGACTGATTTTGATGCAGCCAACATTGAATATATCGAATTCTGGCTGCTTGATCCGTTTATCTATTCGCGTCAGCAAGGCAACAGCAATCTTGGAGGTGAGTTCTACATCGATTTGGGCGACATCAGCGAGGATATTCTCAAAGATGGTAACAAAGCATACGAAAGCGGTATGGGTTTAGATGCAAGTTCTGCGACATATAACACCAACAACTGGGGTAAATATGCCACGCAGAGCGCTGTTACCTATGCTTTTACTACTAATAGTGGTTCTCGTGCAAAGCAAGATGTCGGATTAAACGGCTTGACTGACGAGGAAGAGAGGGAACATCCGTCTTACGCCCAGTATCTGAACGAGATACGCAGCAAGGTGGAGCCTGCGGTCTATGATAGCATTTACACTGACCCTGCCGGCGACAATTTCCACTACTTCAGAGGCAGCGACTTCGACGAAGCGCGCACCAGCATACTCAACCGTTACCTGCGCATCAACAATCCGCAGGGAAACTCCGCGGATTCCGAGACTAACCGCGAGAGTTATTCCACTGCCTACAAGAGTCGTCCCGATGTGGAGGATATAAATCAGGACTATACCCTTAATGAATATAACAACTATTACGAATATCGCGTCAAGTTGCACCCGGATAGTATGCGGGTGGGAGCTGGCTATATAGTCGACCACCGTGCTGCCAGCGTGGGCCTGCGTAATGGAAATCGCGAGAATGTGGATTGGTATCTGTTCCGCATTCCGCTTACGAGCTATATTAAAAAGGAAGGCAACATCAGCGATTTCTCCTCTGTTCGCTTCATGCGAATGTATATGACCGACTTTGAGCAACCTACTATCCTGCGTTTCGGCACGCTGGAGCTGGTTCGTGGCGAGTGGCGCAACTATGAACACTCATTGACGGGTAGTACTACCAAACTGCCCGAGGGTGAACTCGATGTGTCGGCTATCAGCATACAGGAGAATAACAATAAGACTCCGGTAAACTATGTTTTGCCGCCCGGAATCTCGCGTGTGGTAGACCGCAGCAACAGTCAGCTGACAGAGAACAACGAACAGGCTCTCAATATCACTGTTAAGAACTTGCCTTCGGGCGAAAGCCGTGCTGTCTACAAGACGAGTAACATGGATTTGCGGCAATATAAGCATATCCAGATGTTTGTGCATGCTAATGCGCTGACTGACGATATTAATCTGAAGGATAATGAGGCGGCGGTGTTCATTCGCTTGGGGTCTGACTACCGAAACAACTATTATGAGTACGAAATCCCGCTTACGCTCACGCCTGCAGGACATTACGACACTTATACTAACGCCGACTGCGCTGCTGTGTGGCCTGAGAGCAACATGCTCAATATCGACCTAAGCAAGTTTACCAATCTGAAGAATAATCGTAACCGCGAGAAGTCGGCAGGAAATGCGTCATTCACGACTCCTTACTACGAGTATGATGAAGATGCACCGAATAACAAGATTACGGTAATGGGCAACCCCACTCTGGGTGAGGTGCGCACCATGATGATTGGTGTACGCAACAATTCGCGCGGTATGCGCAGTGCTGAGGTCTGGGTCAACGAGCTTCGCCTGCAAGACTACGCCGATGATGGCGGTTGGGCGGCGCGTTCTAAACTCGATGTGCAGGTTTCGGATTTCGCCTCCCTCTCGTTGCAGGGTCATGTGGAGACTGCCGGTTTTGGCGGGCTTGAACAGGGCGTGAACGAGCGCAGGAAGGATAATCTCTACGAGTATTCACTGACTACTAATGTGCAGTTCGGCAAGTTCTTCCCGGAAAAGGCAAAGGCGCGCATTCCTTTATATTATTCTTACTCGAAACGGAAACAAATGCCTAAGTATAATCCGCTCGATACCGACATTGAACTGGATGATGCGCTCGATGCTTGCGTTACCTCGGCTGAACGCGACTCGTTGGAGAACATAGTTACGGCTACTACCGTCAATACTAATTTCTCTGTCAGCAATGCTCGCTTTGACATCGCGACAAAGAGCCACCCGATGCCTTATGACCCTGCTAACTTCTCGATAAGTTATTCTCACAGCCACCGTCATGCAGCTGGCGAGACTACGGTGTTTGAAAACGACGACACTTGGAAATTTAACCTCGGTTATTCTTACGCTCCCGACTGGAAACCGTTGGAGCCGTTCAAGAATTTGAAGGATAAGTCGAAGATGAAATGGCTAAAGTTGCTCACAGAGCAACAGTTCAGCCTCTGGCCGCAAAGTATTACGCTCAATTCAGACATTACTCGCACCTATTATGAATTACAGGAGCGTGATATGGACAATCTGCAGGACAAATCTATCCCGATGACCTGGTCGCAAGATTTTCTCTGGAATCGTTCGATGGGAATAAGCTGGGATTTGACCGGCGATATCCACCTGTCGCTCAAAACCGCCACGAATGCTGAGATACAGGAGCCTTATATGCCAGTTAATAAGTCGCTTTATCCCGACGAGTACACCATTTGGAAAGACTCCGTGTGGCATAGTATCAAACATTTCGGCACTCCGCTTAATTACAACCAGTCTTTTAATCTTTCGTGGAAGTTGCCTATAAATAAGTTCCCGTTATTTAAATGGATTGTCGCAGATATGGCTTTTGACTCGCAATATTCGTGGAATCGCGGCACCACACTGAGCGATGGCTCGACTTTAGGAAACACTATTAATAATTCGCGTAATACGAAACTCAATAGTCGTTTCCAGTTGGAGGAGTTATATAATTTAGTACCCTTTTTGAAAAACACTAATAGATACTATTCTTCGACTTCTACAAGGAAAAATAACAAGACGAAGTCTCCTAATAATAAAAATACGGATGCAAGTGAAGAAAAATTCTTCGAACAAGAGATACAGCTTTTCCCTGATAGCACATTTACGCTTAAACACAATCAACGTAGCAGGAACTTAAAAGTCTCGGCATTGCGACAGGACGGAAAACGTTATGTATTACGCTATAGGGTGCTCAACAATAATTCAATTACTGTACTTAGCAAAGATACAGCTAAGCTTAAAGTAACAATTAAGAAAGCAAAATCGTCGGAAAATCAGCCGTGGTATAAAATTACTCGAGCTTTTGCACGTTTTGCTATGATGGTGCGTAACATCAGCGTGAGTTATAATAATACTTACAATATGTCGCTGCCGGGATTCCTTCCCAATGTTGGTGATTTCTTTGGTCAACGTTCTGGCCACGGCAGTCCGCTCGCTCCTGGCGTGGATTTTGCTTTTGGCTTGACAGGAGAATCTTATCTTGATAAAGCCTCGCGAAATGGCTGGTTACTAATGAACGATAGTGTTTCCACACCAGCTACCACAAACAATAGTGAAAATCTCCAATTTGCAGCTACGGTAGAACCTATTCCTAATTTAAAGATAGATCTTAACGCTACGCGAGTAACATCTAAGTCGAAAAGTATACAATATATGTATGCTGGACGTCCTGCAACAGAGAGCGGCTCATTTCAGATGACAACAATAAGCATATCTACCGCTTTTACTTCCACAGGTGATGCAAATAATGGCTATAATAGCCAGACATTTGAGAAATTTCTCAACTATCTTGACATATACCAACAGAAAGTTGAGAACAAATACTCGAACGCTCTTTATCCAGCCAACACCTCGCTTGCAGGGCAGCCTTTTGATCCAGCCAATGGCACGGTTAATAAGTATTCCTCCGACGTAATGATTCCTGCATTTCTTGCTGCGTATTGCGGCGGTGGGGCAGAGTCAAGTTTAGATGTCTTTCCGAGTTTGAAACGCTTGTTACCCAATTGGAAGATAACTTATAGCGGCCTTATGCGCTTGTCGTGGTTTAAATCTCACTTTAAGAGTTTTAATATTGAGCACTCTTATAAAAGTCTGTATGCTGTAGGTTCTTATAATACATACAGCAGTTATCATAGCTATATGGACGATTACGGCTTTATTACAGATGCAGCTACAGGAAATCCCATTCCTTCATCGATGTATGATATTAGTACCGTTTCCATTAACGAAGCCTTTTCGCCATTGGCTGGCTTTAGTTTTACTCTTAAGAATAGTCTTTCAGGGTCGCTAAAGTATAATCGTACTCGTGTTATTACATTAAGTATGACTTCGCAGCAGATAACAGAAGCCCTATCATCGGATGTTGTTATTGGTCTTGGCTACAAGATTAACAATCTCAAGCTATTTAATGCCAACAAAAAGAGAAAAATAGTTAATCGCAAGAAAAGAACAGACGAGGAAAATGACGCTTCTACCAATAGCGATGAAGGTTCCGTCAACAATTCGCTAAATTTACGTGCCGACTTCTCTTTGCGAGACCAGACGGCAATAAATCGCAATATTCTTACTGATTTATCGCAAGCCACTTCTGGTAATAATGCTGTGAAGATTGCGTTGTCTGCCGAATATCAAGTAAGCCGTCTGCTCAGTTTGTCTGCTTATTATGATCGCCAGACCACTACGCCGCTACTTACTTCATCGTCTTACCCTACAACAGTACAAGATTTTGGTATCGGCATGAAGTTCTCGCTGGCCCGTTAAAATATGTACAATCTCCTTGACCAGCATATTCAGTATTTGCCGAGCGTGGGGCCGAGCCGAGCACTGACGCTTGCTGCCGAGCTTGACATTCGCAATGTGAGGGATTTACTTTTCTATTTTCCTTATCGTTATATCGATCGTTCTACCATTTACACCGTCAACCAATTGCGCGAAGATATGCCTTATGTGCAGTTGCGTGGTCGCATTTCAGATATTAGCGAGCTCGGTGTGGGACGAAGTCGCAGGCTTGAAGCAAATTTCGCAGATGATACAGGTATTGTCCGTCTCGTTTGGTTTGCTGGTATCAGTTATCTCAAAAAGACTCTGCGCAAGGAAGCGGATTATCTGCTACTTGGTAAACCTGTCCTTTTCAATACAGCTTTTAGCATAAGTCATCCCGAATTGGAGCTGATAACGTCAGAGTCCGTCCAGAGCGAGATGCTGGGTCTGCATCCTGTTTATCATACAACCGAGAAGATGAAGCGCCAGAACCTCACTTCGCGCTTTATTGAAAAGCTTGTTGTGGAAGTGTTTCGTCAATTGGGTACTCAGCGTGTGGCCGACACCTTGTCTGACGAATTACGCTTGCAGTATCAGCTATTGCCACTGCACGATGCCCTGCAACGTATTCATTTACCTGCCAATATGCAGGAAGTTCCTATGGCGCAGTATCGCCATAAGTTTGAAGAATTGTTTTTTCTTCAACTCGGCATTCTGTCGTTTGCTCGCAAACGCGAAGGCAAGTATCGTGGCTTTATATTTAATAAGGTAGGCCGGTTGTTTCATCGTTTCTATAATGATATACTTCCTTTTCAGCTAACAGATGCGCAGAAGCGAGTGATGCAGGAAATCCGCAATGACCTTGTCAGTGGCCGGCAGATGAACAGACTGCTGCAAGGTGATGTTGGCAGTGGCAAAACCATAGTGGCTATCATGACCATGCTCCTTGCTATTGATAATGGTTATCAGGCCTGCCTCATGGCTCCTACGGAGATACTCGCCGAGCAGCATTATGTCTCCGTTTCGCGAATAATGGGGCAGCTTGGGTTGCACGTGGAGCTCCTTACAGGCATTGTTAAGGGCAAACGACGCGAAGCAATCCTTAACGCATTGCAAGGTGGCGAAATAAATGTGCTGGTAGGCACTCACGCCTTGATAGAAGCCCCCGTCCGATTTCGTAACCTCGGTTGCGCTGTTATAGACGAGCAGCATCGTTTCGGTGTCGAGCAGCGCGCCAAGCTTTGGCGCAAGAACACCAATCCGCCCCATATCCTTGTGATGACGGCAACTCCCATTCCGCGCACTTTGGCTATGACCGTTTATGGAGATCTCGATATCAGCATCATAAACCAACTACCTCCCGGACGTAAACCTATCAAAACCGTTCATCTTTACGAGGAACGCAACGAAAGTCTCGTGCAACTGATAAGGCATGAGGTTAATGCCGGACATCAGGCTTATGTCGTTTATCCTCTTATCAAGGAAAGCGAGAAGAGCGACTTGCGCGATCTTGAGCAAGGTTTCGACACTATGTGCGCAACCTTTCCCGATCTGCGTATAGGCAAGCTTCACGGCAAGATGAAGGATAAGGACAAAAACGAGATAATGCAACTTTTTCTCTCTCACCAGCTCGATATACTCGTTTCCACCACCGTGATAGAAGTTGGTGTAGATGTGCCTAATGCCTCCGTCATGGCGATTGTCAATGCCGACCGTTTTGGCCTTGCTCAACTCCACCAGTTGCGCGGCAGGGTCGGGCGCGGAGCAGAACAAAGCTATTGCGCTCTGATGACTGGCATGAAAATGTCAGACAACACTCGCAAGCGAATGGAAATCATGGTTTCCACCACTGACGGCTTTGTTATTGCAGAGGAAGACCTCCGTCTGCGAGGTCCGGGCGATATTGAAGGCACACAGCAGAGCGGTCTGTTCTTAAATCTCAAGGTTGCCAGTCTTACGCGCGACAGCGAAATAATGGAGAGTGCTCGCCAAGCAGCATCTAATCTGCTCGACGCAGATCCTGACCGCCATCTGCCACAAAATCAGCCTATCTGGACACGTCTTGCCCAGCTCCGCAAGACGAATGTTGATTGGTCGGCTATCAGTTAGGCTTTAAGCCGTCCTTATGGTTGCGCTAATAGCCGAGATCGCCGAAATATTTTTTGTTTTCCTCCTCTGTTATTGAGAGATAGCGGCGCAGGTCGTCAAGCATCATCTTTGGTTTGGTTGCGAACTTTTTGCGGAAGTCTGTTATGTTCTTCTCCCATTGTTCGTAGCTTAGCTGTGGCCACCGCTGGCAGTTCAGCTTCATTTCCGAGCGTATCTGACTGGTAATATTGTCGAATACGGCGGAAGCATTCTTCTCGGAAAAGGTATGATGCATGTGGTGAGAAAGTCGTTGCATAAACAGCCGACGGAAATCCTTATTCTGTAGCAGGCGGTTAATCATTATATTGTGTACGGCAACATTGCCGGTTGCTGCACTGCCGCCGGCGGAGAGGTAATAGTCGGCGGTCGGTTTGTCGCCCACCCACGTGGCGTCAAGATCATAGAACACAAAGCGCCATTTCCTGTCGCTCCCTTCGTCAGTGGAGCGCACATAGCGTATATTGCCCACGTCGGTGTTGCCAGAGTATATTTCTCCGAGCTTATAGTCGATAAGTCCTTGCAAATCCACCATTTGTCGCACGTAATCGTAGTTCGTGCTATCCTTTATGTCGTGGGTGGCGATGTATTGCATCAGTCTTGTGTATGAAATGCTGCTACCTTCTTCCCTATTGCCCGCGGAGAATATTATATCCACCGAGTCGCCCTTCACATTCAGCTGCCGCTCTACAAAATGTTTGTCGATTTTTTCACGAATATAGTATAGTCCGAAGTATTGCGCGTTGATATATAGTGCAACAGGTCTGTATATTTGAGTTAATAGCGTCGGACTTTGCGCTTTAAGCAGAGTAGTGAAAAACTCATCGCGAACCATGCAGCGGTTATAGTCCTGCGAGCCGGAGCGAAGCACAATGTCCTGTAGTGTAATCACCTCGCCGTTGTCAAAAAAGTCGTAGCTTACTTCAGGATAGCCGTACTCGCTCTTAAATTTGAGGCAAAATGATTTCTTAGCCTCGTAGCGCGAGAAACCTCCGAAGATCTTTAGGCCGCAATCAACCGCAAAGCCGCCCTTCTTGTCAAACAATTCTACGTGAGCCTTCTTTGTCCAGTTTTTCCAGAAGTTAGCGCCGAGATGAGGCCACTCGGGCGAGTATCCGGGGCCGTTGGCATAGATGCCACGGTTGTGGTCGTATAGGTCATTTTTGTCTACAGCGACATTTACTACGGCCATGTCGTGTTTGGCATCGAGCAGATATGTCGCCGTAGCTACTGCGCTGTTCAGACTGACGCTGTCGCCCTCGGCATAGGCGCGTACCACGGTGCTTTGAGTGATAACGATAGAGTCTTTGTACACAGCAGAGGTCGCTGTCGGCTCGCTGCCGTCGAGAGTGTAGCGAATGGTGCGCCCATTGGCGTCAAGATGCAGGCATATCCGCTTACTGCCGTTATAGATGCCGGCCTTGCGGTCAAAGTGCGGCATCTCGGCGATATAACGATGCCCGTTGCTGCCGTTATCCGCGTTGCGCGAGGGCGAAGAGTAGAAGTAGAAGCCATTATGCCCCACAGCGCGCCCTATGGAGGTGCCATAGGTGGTAGGTTTGGCGCACGCTCCGTCCATAAACTTGCCGTCTTTGGTCAGTACCACGGTCTCGTCGTCGCCAAGTTTGACATGCGTCTGCAGAGCGTCTAACTTGTTGGCACGTTTGCCGGCAAGCAGAAAACTTATGACTTGTCCGGGTTGCAGAGTCCTCTCCGGCAGCTGCCAACCCTCGTCTTTACCTAACTTTTTGGCAAGGCAGTAGTCCGATAAGTCGATAGCGGTGTCTGATACATTTTTGAGCTCAACCCAATTACCATGCGCCTGATTTGCGCGGCTCATCAGCTCCCATATAAGCAGGGGGCTGTGCCGCTGTTGCTCTATGTGAGTGCACGCAGCCTCGTAACCCTCCGGCGTATTGTCGTAGCCCGGACTCTGATAGAAGGTCTTGACGTAACTGCTGTCTTCTTGACGAGACAGCGAGCAGTCAGCCGTGAGTTTATCATACTCCACTTCAGACACAATCGCACCCTTCGGGCTAAGCAGCTGTACCGTGCCTCCTTCTTTGGGCAGTTTCAGTTTCGCCGTCAGCTCCTGGCTCTGCTTCGACGCCTTGCCCTTGCTCGCGAACACCACCAAGCACTCGCCACCGCCAATCTTGCAGTAGGGAAAAGTCCACACAGCCTGCTTCTCGTGCTCGCCGGTCGACGAAGTCGTGTCGCACTTGCCCGAAGAGACGGCGAGGGAGTACCCTTCTATCTCTATCGTGTCCGCAGAAGTGTTCTTGATTTCTATCCAATCCTCCGGCTTGCCCTTTTCCGTCAGCAGTCCGGTGCGATTGGCGACCATTAGTTCATTGATGACGAGCATCATGTCCCCCTCTGCCTGTTCGCTTTCCTGATTGGCGCAGGAGGTGTATAGCAACGCCGTCGCAGCTATCGTCAGAGCTATGACAAAACATGAAAACCTCTTCATCTCGACACAGACGTCTTAATAAGCATGACCAATCCCGTTTCGCCGCTATCTCAATCAGTGCACACCGAGCATTACGGTGCGCAGATATTCTATATTCAGCGCCGGCACGCCGCTTTCCACCCAGTAGTTGTAGAAACACTGCGCGAGATCGTCCTCCGGTCCCATTTTCTTGATCATCGGCAGCATCTTGCGGAAGCCCACATGGCCGCGGTATCGCTTATGCCCGCGGAAACAGGATAGTTCGTAGTCGCGGCAGAGGTCTACCTCGCTCACGCCGAGCACACCCTCTATCAGGAAGCTCAGCGTGCCGCAGCGGTCGCAGCCTACGCCGCAGTGCCAGTTCACAGACCTGCCCTCTTTGAGGCGTTCCACAATCCAGTTGAAACATTTGGCGTACACCGCGCGCTGCGACGAGAGCCCATAGCTGTCAGCCACTATGCGCACGAACTGAACGCTGTCGCCCAGCCGCGATTGGCTCAGATGCGGTTCTCTGCGGAAGAGGCCGCGCAGATCTAACTCGGCGGTAACTCCCATATTCTCTACGAACTCGTGGTATCCGGCCTCAGACACGTTGTCCATGTGGCCGCTGCGGTAGAGAATGCCGTACTTGATGCGCTTACCGAACTGCGTCTGCCACCCTCCGATGTCGCGAACATTGCTTGCGCCCTCCACGCGCATCATGCGCACCTGGCCGGCGGTGCGAAACACGCCTGAGTCGAGCAGTGTGGCGCTGCCGTCGTGATGAAATTCCTCGGCCTTGTAGTAATACACGCGATTGGGAAACAGGTTGCGGATCGTGTAGGTAGCCACATCGTTTTTCGAGGGGCCGCAGGTGATAGAGTCGCTCATGTCGTCGTGCTCGCTGAGCGTGATGCGTATCTCGGCAATCTCTTCAGGCGTGGCGGCAGGACTCCAGCTTATCTGCTTGCCCTGCGGCTGGTCGAGATTAGTGCCGTAAGTCTCGTGGTCGGCATATTTGGTTATTACTGTGTGGTCTACGTTGTCGTTGTAGTGATAAGTGCTGTCGGCCATGTACGCTTGCAGCGCGGCGTGCTCGATATTGATAACCTCAATTTCGCTTTGCGCCCACAGCTGGCTCGCAATGAGCAGGCCGAAAAGTATAAAAATCTTCTTCATCTTTCTAAATGTTGTGGTTTACAACCTTGCCACCATGACATGGCCCTTAAAACTCCTTTGGCACGAGCGCACTCACGTCCTCACCGCGCGCAATGCGCTCGCGTATTTCTGTAGAGGAGATGTCTAATAGCGGAAGGTCGAGATAGCTTACATTGTCGGGCAGCTCGGCGCAGTCTACAGTGCTGCCCTTGCGCGGATAGACTATGAGCTGATGCTTCTCGAGCAGCTCCTCGTGATTGCGCCAGAGGGGGAAGCGCTCCCAGTTGTCAGCCCCGATAACGAGGGCGAACCGGCGGTCGGGAAAAGCCTCGCGCAGGTAGCGCATCGTCAGGTAAGTGTACGAAGGCGTGGGCAGACCGAACTCGATGTCGCAGGCCTCGATGTGAGGCAGGCTGCTTACGGCACGACGCACCTTGTCTAAGCGCTCCTCGTCCGGCATCAGTTCGCTTTGCTGCTTGAGCGGATTGCGCGGCGAGACCATGAGCCACACTTCGTCGACCATGCCGCTCTGCAGCACACCTTTGGCGATAGCAATGTGGCCGTTGTGTACGGGATTGTAGGAGCCACCCATAATGCCGACCACAACCTTGCCGTTATCCCTCTGCTTCTCGTCTCCCATGCCGACTCTGGCGTATAAAGACAGCCTATGCCTGTTTGTCAGCCTCTATCTTGCCGCCCACCAGGTCAACCACTTCCTGCTTTGCCCTGTCAAGGTCGTCGTTGACGATGACCACATCAAACTGAGGCGCAAACGTAAGCTCATAGGTAGCCTTGGCCACGCGCTGTTCAATCTTTTCGGCACTGTCAGTGCGGCGCGCTTCGAGACGACGGCGCAGCTCGTCGACAGAAGGCGGCTGCACAAAGATCAGCATCGCCTGCTCGCCGTAGATACGCTTCACGTTGAGGCCGCCTTTCACGTCGATGTCAAGCACCACGTTCTCGCCCCTCTGCAGACGGCTGTCTATCTCGGAGCGCAGCGTGCCGTAGTAAGTGCCGGCGTACACCTCCTCGTACTCTATAAAGGCACCCTCTTTTATTTTCTGCTCAAACTCGGTAGTGGTGAGGAAGTGATACTCCACACCGTCGCGCTCCTCGCCTCGCGGCGCGCGCGAGGTGGCACTTACTGAGAAGTTCAAGCCGTCGATGCGGTTCATCAGATGATTGATTAGCGTGGACTTGCCACTGCCGCTCGGGGCGGAGAAAACGAATATCATAGCTAAAAGTCTGTATAGTCGATTTTACAACACATTGAGCACCTGCTCCTTGATTTGCTCCAGCTCGTCCTTCATCCTTACCACTATGTTCTGCATCTCGGCGTGGTTGCTTTTGGAGCCGAGCGTGTTGATTTCGCGCCCCATCTCCTGCGCAATGAAACCGAGCTTCTTGCCCACGCCGGCTTGCGCGACGTCGGAGTTCATTGTGTCGGCAAAGTAATCTATATGATTGCGCAGACGTTGCTTCTCCTCGTTGATGTCGAGCTTCTCTATGTAGTATATCATCTCCTCCTCCAATCTGTTGCGGTCATAGTCGGTAGTAACCGAGTTTAGGCGGTCGATGATTTGCTGACGTATCTTCTCCGTGCGCTGACCCTCGTAGGGCTCCACCTCTTTCAGCAGAGCCGCGATGTTTTGCAGCTTCTCGCGAAACTTCGCACTGACGGCCTCGCCCTCTTGACGGCGGAAGTCGTGGAAGTGGTCGAGCGCCTCGTTCACAGCCTTGCTCACCACCTCCCATTCCTCGTCAGAGGTGGTAGCCGCAGTGTTGGTCTGGGTTACACCGGGCAGGTGGCTGATGATACTCCACCAGTCGGCGGGCTCATTGATGCCGGCCTGCTTGCTGACGCTGCTCAGCTGAGCCACATAATCGCGCACAAGGTCGCCATTGATGACAGCGGCAGAGCTGCCAGCCGTGTCCTCCACATATAGACTGAGGTCAATCTTTCCTCTCACTGCACTGTCGGCCACAATCTTGCGCAACGCTAAACACTTGTCGCCGTAAGCCGGCGCAATGTGAGTGGTAATGTCGAGGTTCTTGCTGTTGAGCGATTTTATCTCTACGGTAATCTTGCGGTTGCCCCATTGGGTCTCGCATTTGCCGTAGCCGGTCATGGAGAAAAGCATATCTTTGTATGAAGTTAAGATGTTGTCGTGTCCTATGGTGTTCTTGCGGCTCGCATCGGTGCAGGCCAATGTGCCCATAGTGGCGGAGGCCGCAATAAACTCTGCAAATTTACGAAGAAATGCTCTAACTCCCAAATTCCGGCGCCTGCCGCTAATCTTGTAAGCCCGTCGGACTCCAACCTTTGCAGTCCTGACAAAGCCTATTCCTCTCCTTAGCGCACCTATCCTCGTCGAAATTCATAGAAAAGGCCTCCGCGTGCGATTTTTGGGCCTCGGCGCGCGTAGAAATGTCGTGA
>JAFLUU010000023.1 GCA_022508585.1 Prevotellaceae bacterium
ATAAGATTTTTTCATTGTTCACGACATTTCTACGAGTTTCGAGGCTCAAAAATCGTGCGCGGAGGCCTTTAGTGTGAACTTCGACGAGGTTAGATGATTTTTTTACGATATTTCTTACTACACGAAGAGGATTAAAATAATTGTGCAGACCGCAAATTGCAGTCTGCACAATTATTACAAGTCTGTTAGCGGCTTCCCACAATGGCAGCAGACTACTGAATGCAGCCTACATCCCATTGCGTCGCCAACTACACGCCGAGCCATTTATTTGCCTTGGGCAACAATCCTAACACACGCGCTACTATATAAACTATAACGAAAGTAAGCACGGCGTGAACAGGCATAGCCACAAGCACGGCAGGAATACCTCCAAGCACGCGGTGATAAGTGTAGCCGTCAGTAGTAATTACTTGGTAAGCCTCGGGCCATATTGCCAGAAGCGTGTCATACACAAGGAGGAGCACTATCATGTGCATCAGATAGATGCCATAACTGCGCACGGCAAAATCCGACAACAACCTACCGAGCCGGTTTTCTCCCTGCCACTTGATTTTAGCAAACAGACAGAAAACTCCGTAGGACATCATCACGACATTAAGCGAATTGAAATCGAAACCCATTTCAAGGTCGGCGAACTCGTAAGAGACGTACATTTGCTGAATAAAGAAATAGGCGGTAACGGCATAGCCCACAACGATAAGCAGTACGGCACGCCAAGCATCGGTGGCTCCGTAGCGGCGAATGTAGTGGCCAAGCACGAAGTAACCGGCGAAACCAGTGAAGTAATGTAACGTCGGAGAGGGATTCCAGAAACAAGCCCCCCACATTTCGGGATTAACATATTGATTAAGATACGGCAACAGTGTAGATACAATCCACAAGCACAAGTATATGCGTAACTGTCGCAGAGAAACGCGCTCCAACCACGGGCTGATGACAGGCGTTATCAGATATAACCCCACAAGCATATACACAAACCACATGTGGCCGCCCCATACCTCATGAAAGTTCACTAATATCCCCAAAAAGTCGCACGTTGCGTCGAGCACCGTACCGTTATTGCGAAACATATTGAAGACAGAATACACCAAATACCATACTACGAACGGAATTAAGATGCGAGTGAGACGCTTCTTGAAGAATTGAGTGGCGCAGTCCTTCATTGGCAACAGAAAATAGCCGGAAACCATTACGAACAGCGGCACACAGATACGCCCGAAGGAGGTATTGATGCCGATGAAGAACGTATCGTCGCCAACCTCCGTGTGTCCGGTAGCTCCGTAGAACATTTCGGCGCAATGCTGGTGGATTACCAAAAAGCACGCAAAGACTCTGAGCAGATCCATCGCGAAATAACGGTTTGCGGTTTTCATTTGTGATTTTGTTTTTTGTGATTTTATTATTAGAATTTATGTATAAGTTTCTGGATAATGCGGTTCATAATCACGCGACGGTCATCAGCGTCATTCACTGCCTCTAAGGGGAAGCCGAGCACGACAGTATTGTCAGTGCTTACGGCTGCACATTCGCCACTCTCATATTTGGCAAACACTTCACCGCCCTTAGTTGGCTCCAGCACATCGGTAAACTGCACGGCATAGCGGTAAGGGTTCCATTCGTGAACCAAACTGAATTTTGTCGCGCCAATACTAAGATTGTGCTCACTGATACTCCTCTCATGCTTGTAACCGAATGTCGTGGCAACGAACTTACGTTCGTCAGCATCACTCATATCACAGCCTAAGTAAGCACCGGAGGCGATCACGTTGCCACCACGCTTAAGATAGTCGGTCAACAGCGTGCGCAACTTGAGGGTAAACGTTTTGTACTCCACAATACTGCTGAGCCCGTCGTCTTTTTGCAAGCCGAAAACGATATCTATCAACGCATAATCGGCATTTGCCGCCTCACCGTCTACAAAAGCATCCATAGAGCAAGAAGAAATACTGCGAACATCATCATCACTGCGCATGGCGATGGCATGTATATACGGATAATCGAAATTATTACCGGCAATAACGCGACCTTCCAATTCCGAGCCGCTAAAACCAAGGCCGCCCTCGCCTTCTTTACCTATGTTTTTACGATTAAACTCAATTTGAGCGCCACAATATTCCGCCGTATTGATATAAGGAACGCCAATATCTGTGTTTATATCGAAGCCAAGCAGGTTATCGCCATTCTTGTCAGAGTCTATAACCGCAGGAGAACTCAAACGCGTGAAACCGTTGACCACAAGCACATTCTCCTCGACATTACTCGTGCAGAGAGCAGTCAAAATCTCGCTGTCCTCGCTCTCTCCGCCGTCATTGCAAGCCGTAACCTTGAAACGATAGAGTTTATTCGCCTCGACATCGACGAAATACACATTCTCGTGCCCATTTTCACCCGCGCCGAGGTCATTTACCGTCACATCGTGGGCATTTACCACCACGCCGTTGTCAAAATCCTCGTTCTCCTGCGCAGTATAGACGATGAAAGCGGACGGAATAGCGCTCGGTTCAAGAGAATCAGCCTGCGCGCGCCAGCTAAGGCGCACCTTTCCGTTCATAGCGTCGGCGCGAAAATGCGTAACAGGCAGGGGCTGGATAATATAGTCGTGCGCGTGTTGGGAAGCCACAAAACGAGTGATACTTTTATAGATGCTGCGAGCCAAAATGCGCTTGAAGTTCGGGTCATGACCGTAAATCATGTCCTGAAAGTTCTGGTGCGACATCGTTTCAATGATTGCGGAGGGAATTTCAGGCTTGCGCGACTCGCTATAGTCGCGGTTAAAGATAGAACGCCGCTGCCAGTCGCACTTAATGGCGGCAGAAAGGTCTCGACACACATCTACCTGAATCAAACTCGCGAGGTCGGAGTTCGCCATGCGGTTAACACCGGAGCGCAAAGTGTCGGCACCATTGTCGCCGTTGAGAGTATATATTGTTAGCGTGCCAAACGATCTGTTATCCTTGAAATAACCTGCATCACTATGCACGGCAAGGCTCAACTCCATCGGCACACGAAGCCCAAACGTGTCGGGCACATACATAGAACCGCCGGCGAGATAGTTAACCATGTTGGAGCGGGAGTTAATGTCGTCGGCGTAGTCGTTAAAGCCGTCTTTGGTGTCGTAAACGGCCTGCGGAAAACCGGAATACTCGGCAAAATAGCGACTACCCTCGAGGAAACGCGGCATACCGCTAACCAAGCCGCCACGCGCCACGCTGCCCATGCCGCCACCGATGCGCACTTCGCTCGGCAACACCACGCCGCCGCTGCTTGTAGCGCCGCTAAGGCTCACGGCGTTGGCAGGACTTTGCCCTTCGGTGAAATAAAAGTTACCAATGTAGACCCAGACGCCGCCACCTATCTGCTGGTTGACACGAATGTGAGTCTCCACGCCTCCATGCCGCACGGTGTAGAGTGCATCAGCCACCGCGTTGTCCGCCGAGGGGTAGCGTACATATACAGCATAGTCACCGGCATGACTAAACGCCGGATAAAAGGCCGCAGAATCGGCAGCAATTTGCCCTATCATCTCCTCGGTGTGCCAATCACGCTCGCGAGGGCAGAAAGTTACCGCACCGGCTCGTTCAAGCATCGGCAACAGGAACGGAACAACTATAGAGCGAGTGAACATATCCTCGGTCGTGCACCACAGGTTGGGGCGCTGCCATCGCCAGACGCCCTTGGCGTGGTCAAAGTAGCGTCCGTGGCTCGGCCAGACAGTGAGATGAACTCCTTGCAGCCCCCTGCGGACGTCAATGGGGCGCGAGATATTGCGAGTCCACTCACCGCCAACGTTCTTGTGCGCAGGCCAGAGTCGCGATGTGTCCTTGACGGAGCGATAAATGTTGGGCACAAACTCCGAGATCTCGCGACCGAAACCAATCAACCTTACATTATAATTATTATACGGCTCTAGGAGGCAAGCCCTCAGCTGCTCGTAAGCGGAGCTGACCTTCTCGGGTGTAAACACCTGACCGGCAAACCCATCCTTGACATAAACGTCAAGAGTGCGGAGTGAGTCGTTCAGTACGCTGCGCTCATAGCCCACAGGCGTGGTGGGGCGGTAATCACACTGGTAGTTGCTGAAGAAAAGAGCGATGCAAGAATCCACTTTTGCCGCCACCGCCGCACTGTCGGTCTGCGCCGTTGCGCCAAGTCCGCAGAGCGCCAGCATAAGGGTGCAGGCTACGAGGAATTTTCTCATCGACAACTTTATTTCTTGCGTCGCAAGTCTATGAAAGTAAAGTCTTTGTCGTTCTGTTCATCGGCCTCGTGGCTCTCACGGAAGACCTCCTCCCACTCCTTTAGGTCGAAGTCGGGGAAAAAGGTGTCGGCCTCCTTTGGAGTGTCGTGAACAAGGGTCAGACACAGCTCGTCGGCCAATGGCAGAGCCTCGGCGTAGACCGAACTGCCGCCGATAATATACACATGCTCGTCGGCAGCGCAAGCCGCCAGCGCAGCTTCAAGCGAGGGGAAGACCTCGGTATTGGGAAAAGCGTGGTCGCCACGCGTGAGTACGATATTGTGGCGGTTAGGCAGCGCGCCCTTGGGCAAAGACTCGAAGGTGCGACGCCCCATCACCACCGTGTGCCCGGTAGTGAGTTCCTTGAAGCGCTTAAGGTCGGCGCGCAGGTGATAAAGCAAGTCGCCGCGCAAACCAATGGCATTATTCTCGGCTATACAAACAATTATAGAAAGCATTTTATTCTCTTCGTTTTATGTATTTTATGCAACGCAAATACTTTTATGCTCTATCCGTACTTGGAGAGCAACACGGCCGTTACTTATGCTACACCGACACAGTCGCAGCGATGTGCGGCCATGGGGCATAGTCCTCCAGCTGGAAGTCTTCGTACCGGAAGTCGAAGATAGACTTCACCTCCGGGTTGATAACCATCTTAGGCAGGGGGCGCGGAGTGCGCGTGAGTTGCAGACGCGCCTGCTCGAGGTGATTATTATAGAGATGCGCATCACCCAGAGTGTGAATAAATTCGCCAGCCTGCAAACCGCACACCTGTGCCATCATCTGCAGCAGCAAAGCGTAGGACGCGATGTTGAAAGGTACGCCCAAAAAGGTGTCGGCACTGCGCTGATACATCTGCAGGCTCAGCCGTCCGTTAGCCACATAGAACTGAAAGAACATATGGCATGGCGGCAGGTTCATATTGTCGAGGTCGCCCACATTCCACGCATTGACAATGATGCGACGCGAGTCGGGCGTCTGCTTAATCTGGTCTACAGCCTGCTGTATCTGGTCAATATGGCCACCATTGTAGTCCGGCCATGAGCGCCACTGGTAGCCGTAGATATGACCGAGGTCGCCGTCGGGGTCAGCCCACTCGTTCCAGATGCGCACACCGCGCTCCTGTAGCCATCGAGCGTTGGTGTCGCCGCGAAGGAACCACAACAGTTCATAAATGATAGACTTGAGGTGCAGTTTCTTCGTCGTCAATAGCGGAAAGCCCTCGCTGAGGTCAAAACGCATCTGATGCCCGAACACACTCACCGTACCCGTGCCCGTGCGGTCGTGCTTCTCAACGCCTTCGTCCATAATGCGGCGCAGCAAGTCGAGATATTGTTTCATAATCGTCGTGTTTCAGTATGCTATGCCGTCATACGACAAGCATTTCGCGCACAAAGTTAGAAAAAAATCCCCAACTTGCGCGACCGCGACAATAGTTTTGTGCTGCTCTGTTGGTTATAACTGTGTGTATATGCCATCGCAAAGTAATAACCACTCTCCACACCACACCTAACCTTCTGCACATTTCACCTAATCTCCTCGAAGTTCGTACAAAAGGCCTCCGTGCACGAACTTCGAGGGGGTTAGGTAAAATTTTGAGGGGCATTGGCGCTGTGCTCTCGCCTTCACTATACGCCCCCACGCCTTTCGGCGCGACAAAGCGACTACGGCTCGCAAAATCGTGCGGTTTTTATTCAAAAAGTCGCACGATTTCAAGCAAAATATACTAATTTTGCGTGCAAAGAAAGCGTGATATGCAACTGCCACAGGACTTTATTAACCAGATGCTCGGACTACTCGGCGAGGTCGAGTGGGAACAGTTGCGCGCCGCCTTGGAAGAGAAGCCTACGGTGTCGGTTAGGGTAAATGATAAGCACTCTGCGGCAACAGAGATGGATGATGCGCCCGTGCCGTGGTGCAATAGCGGACGTTATCTCAACCAACGCCCCAACTTCACGCAGGATCCGCTGTTTCACGCTGGGGCATACTATGTGCAGGAAGCTTCGTCGATGTTTGTAGAGCAGGCTCTGAAGGTGTGCGGCGAGCCAAAGACAGTGCTCGACCTATGTGCCGCACCGGGAGGCAAGAGTACGCTACTGCGTTCACTACTTCCGGACGATGCGCTGCTCGTTAGCAACGACCCTGTAAGGAATAGAGCTAATGTGCTGGCCGAAAACATCATCAAATGGGGGCATGAGGGGTGCTTTGTGAGTTGCAACTACCCGAAAGATTTCCAACGATTAGGTGCGCTCTTCGATCTGGTATTGATCGACGCTCCATGCTCCGGCGAGGGTATGTTTAGGCGCGACAATCCGGCGATAGAGATGTGGAGCATTGGCAATGTGGAGGAGTGCGCCCTGCGGCAGTACGAGATAGTGAGTGATATATGGCCTGCGGTTAAGAATGGCGGATATATTATATACAGTACGTGTACATACAACGTGCGAGAAAACGAGGAGAATGTGATACGGTTCTGCACGGAGCTCGGCGCAGAACCGGTGGAAGTGCCGACATGCCCTGAGTGGGGCATCAAGGGCTGTTTGCTTGAGGGTTCAGCTCTGCCGGTTTATCACTTTATGCCCCACTGTACTAAAGGCGAAGGGTTCTTCCTCTCCGTGCTACGCAAAAAGGGCGAGAGCAACGGGACGAACGGCTTCCGAAGCAAGAAGTTGCGCTCTCTGCCCAAAGAGTACACCGAATGTCTGCAACATACCGACATGACAGTAACAGAGTTAGGCAACGTGCTCCACGCCGTGAGGAGTGAGCACGCCGACCTAATCGCCCGATTGCAAGAGGTGCTCTATCCGCTCCACTTCGGAGTGGGACTGCATGAGGCAAAGGGGCGCAAACAAGTGCCCCACCACTCTATGGCCATGAGCCGCCTGCTTACAACCAACGCCTACCCTATCGCAAAACTGACGCTCGACGAAGCTCTCGCCTATCTGCGTCATGAGGCCATAAAAGTCGACGCTCCGCGCGGCTACGTGCTCGTGGCACATCAAGGACAGCCCTTAGGGTTCGTCAATAACCTCGGCTCGCGTGCCAACAACCTCTATCCCTCTGAGTGGCGCATCAGACACTAAAGAATTGACGAGTAACTACACCATTTTTATATATAAGAAAAAACACACAGCATGAAACGCTTCCTTTACATCCTTGCCCTGCTGCCGTTGATGACCATTGCACAGACGGCACAAGAGGAAATTTACGACAACATCAACGTTGCAGGCAGCAACTATTTAGCTTATCGCACTCCGACGTGGAAACTAACGCTCACTCCCAAGGGTTACGAGCCTTACTACCTCTCCCATTACGCGCGCCACGGCTCTCGCTGGCTGTGCGGCAGCGGTGAGTATGCGCGCCCCGTGGAGAAACTGCAAAAGGCGAAGCAATACGGCAAGCTGACAAATGAAGGCCTCGAAGTGCTACGTCTTTTAGAGAAAATTCAGGCGACCAGCACCATGCGCTGCGGCGATCTGACTACCGTCGGCGAGCGTCAACACCATGGTATCGGCAAACGATTAGCGCAGAACTTCCCTGAGATTTTCAAGACCAAGAATACACAAATAGACGCGCGCAGTACGGTGGTGCGCCGCTGCATTCTGAGCATGATTGCCGAATGTGAGGAGTTGGCTGCCGCCAATCCTAACGCTGTATTCCACAACGACACCAGCGACAGCCTGCAATATTACCTCAATCAGCCGGCGACTCCCAAGATGCAAAGACTACAGCAAAAGTTGAACAAGGTGGAAAACGAATGGTACCAGAAACTACTCAAGCCCGAGCGTCTGATGGAATATCTGTTCAACGACCAGCAGTTTGTGAGCGACAGTCTCGGCAGCCGCAAGTCGCTGATGTATCAGATATTCAACGTGGCGCGTTCCATACAAGGGCATGACTACACGGACAACGACCTTTGGTACGTATTTACGAAGGAAGAAATCTTTGACCTCTGGAAATGGGACAACATATCCTGGTATTGCAGCTATGGCGCGGCCATAGAAAATCCAGAGGCCCCTTTCTCGCAGTATAATCTGCTGGAGAACTTCCTGCTCTCCGCCGACACTATCGTCAACAAGGCGAACTATCATGGTGCAACAATGCGTTTCGGCCATGAGGTCTGCGTGCTGCCGTTAGCGTGCCTTATGGAGCTCGGCGAGGCTGCGGCAAAGGTCAGCACCACAGACTTCGGCAGCCTCCACGAGGTGTTCCGTAACTACAACATATTCCCTATGGCCTCCAACGTGCAGCTGGTTTTCTATCGCCCCACCAAAGGCAAAGACGGCGACATTCTTGTCAAAGCGTTGCTTAACGAGAAAGAGGTTAGCATTGCCAATCTGCCTACCGACCGCTACCCTTATTACAAATGGAATGACGTAAGAAAATACTGGCGCAACAAGCTTGACAATTACAGGAAAGAATAAAATGAACATATTGCTGCTTGGAGAATATAGCAATGTGCATTGGACCTTGGCAGAGGGACTTCGCACACTTGGGCACAAGGTTACGGTAGTGTCTGACGGCGATAGATGGAAAGGCTATTGTCGCGACATATCTATTGTGCGCAAATGGCGGGAGTCGGACTCTTTCCTTTTAAGGGGTATAGGGAGTATATTATACTTATTTAGGCTTGCGTATGTCTTTAGGCGTCTTATAGGTTATGATGTAGTGCAGATTATCAACCCCGTGTTCCTTGACCTCAAGGCAGAGCGTATTATGCCATTTTATCGCTACCTGCGATGTCATAACGGCAAGGTTTTTATGGCTGCTTACGGCATGGACAAATACTGGGTTAAGGCCGGAACAGACTGCCACACCTTTCGCTACAGCGATTTCAACATTGGCTCGACTATTCGTAATAGTAAAGACAACACGCAATGGCGCAACGAATGGTTGCTCGGTGCGAAAGGTAAGCTAAATGACAAGATTGCCCAAGACTGCGACGGTATTATAGCCGGACTCTACGAGTATTATGCAAGTTACGAGCCTTATTTCGCAGATAAACTGCGGTTTATTCCATTTCCGATAAAGGAAAATACAAAGATGCAGGCTATTCGCAAAGCGGACGACGGTGTTGTAAAATTCTTTATTGGAGTGCAAAAAACACGCAGCGAATATAAGGGCACCGATATTATGCTACTCGCTTTGGAACGCGTGAAAACAGAGTACCCTGACCGCTGCGAGATTAGAGTGGCCGAGTCTGTACCCTTTACCGAGTACGTGCAGATGCTCAACGACTCTCATGTGTTACTCGACCAGCTCTATTCCTACACCCCTGCGATGAACGCGTTGCAGGCCATGGCACAAGGGTTGGTCGTTGTAAGCGGTGGTGAGCCGGAGAACTACGAGATCCTCGGCGAAAAGGAGTTGCGTCCAATTATCAACGTGCGACCGAACGAGGAATCGGTCTACGAGGAACTCGTCAAGCTTGTTCAACATCCAGAGTGCATAGAGACATTGTCCCGACAAAGCATTGCGTATATCCGCCATCACAATCACATCAAAGTGGCGCAGCAATATATTGACTTTTACAACAATTAAAACGAATGCCCAATGAATTTTCATAATTCATTGGGCATTCGCTATTATATTGACGGCAAAAAAATCAAGTTAATTGTTTGCTCTCTTCAGCAGATAATCACTGAACACATTAAGACGGACGAAAAATTTACCTTCATCACTTTTATATAAGCCGAGAGAGAAAGCCGTACCAGCGTCAGCGTCTGCATAAGCGTAAAGCTTGAGACAACCTTCCGGACGGCTCATTGTCTGTACATTGGGATAGCGTTCTTTGAGTCTTGCTAGAGCATTGTTAAACTCTGCGTTGGCATCTTGCTTGTTGTCAAACTTATTATATCCGAAGATATTGTAGAAAGCGTCCTCTGCAGTGAATTTCAAACCTATTACCTGGAAAGAAATACCATAAACGCTATTATTCTGCAAATATATAGCATCATCGCCAACAATCGGAGATAGCTCTGCTTTCGTTAGGTTCTGATATACCTGTTCGCTGGTAAGGCCAAACTGACAGTCCCAGAACGATGTTACAATTTTCTGCGCTACAGAATTTCCAGACAATCCTATTGTAATCAAACTGATAAAGAATAATCGCTTCATCGTTAGCGTATATTTAGAATTTATAACCAAGGGTAAGCATCGTCTGTGATTTATTCAAGCTTAGACGCGCTCCGGGACAAGCGTTAACATAAATCTCAGCAGAAGGATCCTCTGGAGCATTAAACGCATACAGAGTACCACGCTGATGCTGATAGAGCCAAGTAGCATCGGCGTAGAATTTGCCGAACTTAAGACCAAAACCTGCAGAGAAACGATTTATTCCACCGAGGTTAAGGTAATCTGTGTTTGTAGCCACATCCACAGAAGCACTGTTAATGAAGTGATTAAGCCAAGCGGCCTTATCGAAAGCGGAACTGACATGATTATATCCACCACGCACGAAAATATTGGGAGTAATCATTATTTCAGCTCCGATTTTAAGGGTATGGGTACACTTAAGGTAATTATCTATCTGGTGATTAAGCTCTCTGTCTTTAGAAACAGAGCTATTCCCCCACCCCCACTCGTCTACGTAATAATAATCGTCATCATAAGAAACAGAACAAGAGCTATAATCTGCGAACTCATACTCTGCACCAACAGCTAAGCGGTTAAAGAACGTGTTGCCAAGGCTCAAACCAATCTTCCATGGGCTGCGTACATTGTAATCGTAGTCGCAATAAAAAGGACGAACAATATTCTCGCCATAAGAGTCAGTATAAGAAGCAAGACGCAGTTCATTGCGATAGTTCAGTTCATACCAAGTAGGAGTAATAAGCGTCAAGCCAATCTTAAAATTGCTCTCAATGATAGGACGCACAACAAAACCGAGTTTCACGTCAAATCCAGTTCCAAACAACTTGGACGTGTTGTCCATATCATACCAACCATCAGCATTGCCATCAACATTAAGCAAGCCCTCGCTATAAAGCATATAACTCCTCTGGTAGATATTGTAAGCTGTTGCCGTAATTCCGAAATAATACTGATCATATAAATTAAATGCAAAATTGAAATCATAGGCTTGATTACTACCCCAACGTGCTTTTCCGTAACTATTGCCCCAAGCATTGTAAGCATCATAATCGCCTATCCCATTTTCGCCTAACAGACAAGCATCATAAGCTAACTGAGCAAGCGGAGTTGCATTATTTACGTCGCTCCAATAATTAGAAAGGTCAGCTAATTGCCACGTCTGCGAGGCATTGCCTATATTGTCTAAGTTAGTATTTTCAGCATTAAGTAATTGATTGAAATCATGTTGCTTATGATAATTAAAACCTACGTTAAAAAACTTAAACGTAGAACTCTCCGTGTTCCAACTATAAACAAATCCCAACTGATCAAAAGAAACATACGTCGGCTTCTTGCCATCAAATTCATGAGTGCCAGGCCTTGCAACAAGGCTACCAGTTACAGCTACATCACTGCGACGATACAAACCAATAGCGGCAGGATTAGAAGACATTACACTGATGTCGCCACCTAAAGCACCCATAGCTCCACCCATACCTACATAGCGAGCAGTTCCATTGAGGTCGATAGTATTAAGTTCTGCTACTTGATATATATCTTGAGCCATACCTGTTGTGGCAAGCATTAGTCCCATTATAAAAACAACAATCTTCTCCATCTACTATAATTATAAAAATACTATCGTCTTCCACCACGAGATGCTCCACCACCGCCAGACATTCCGCCACCACGGCTACCACCAGAACTATTACCTACCGAAGATGGTATAGATGTTGAGCGTCCTACTCCACCTCCACCATAAGAAGGTGTACTGCGAGGTGTTTCTGTACGAATCACTGTCCCTTGCGACAAATTACGTTCACGAGTTTGAGTGCGCTGTGATTGAGTTTGAGTCGGTTGATTGCGATTAGGAGATACTGAGCCATTTCGTTGTTGTGATTGACGACGTACTCCGTCATTTATATTACGATTAATACCAGTATTAGGCCTCATCGCTGTAGAAGAACCACCTTGACGTGCGCCACGACCTACATGACTACCACCATTTGCTGGAGCGGGATTACGATTAGAACGGAACAATCCAGACAAAGGACGATTACTAATGCGTGCGCCTCCTTCCCTACCAGCTATAGCACCAGCACGAGGAGCATCAAACCCTCTACCACTAAATACACCACGCCCACCATTATGGCCAAATCCTGGAGCATACCCTCTGCTAAAGCCACGATGTGCCCACATCGGACGACCTATGTGACGTGGATGAAAAATGGGACGACTCCACCCCCAATATATTGGACGCCCCCAGCCCCAATAAGCGCGGAAATACCATGGATCATACCATCCCCAAGTAAAATCCCAGCAAGTACGGAAATGCCAGCGATTATAATACCATGGGTCGTAAGTATAACTCCAATAAACATAACTTGGAGTATAGGCCGCCCAGCCATCATAATACACGTCCCAAATGTCAGCATAACACACGTCCCAATAATAAGGGCTACTCACGATAAAACCAACGTGAGGCGCATGAAATCTCATTACTCGCTTGGTGTACGGAAATGCCACATCGCTATTTGCGTCGTCAAACGAACTTTCGAACAATCTCGTTGTGTCTTCTTCATAATAGACAGCGGTATCTCCTATCGTACTACCACGGCGGTTATATTCGTCAACATCACGTGTGTCGCTATAATTAGTCGTTTCGTTTGTAGTCGTTTTTGCAGGAGCAACAACGAGACCTTTCTTATCCGTTACTTGACGCGTATCTTTTGATGGAATATAATACACATCATCATAATACACATCATCATAATACACATCATCTTGAGCATTCATCGCAATGGATAACGACATTGTCAAGCATAAAAGCAATATTCGTATCATCATATTATAATGTTTTTGTGCGTCCTTATTATATTGCAAAAGCAATTCAAGCAGAGCGAAGAGTCAAATTCATTTCATAATTTCCGAGGTGTACTCTCATTTTTTAATATACAATTGCATAGGCAAAGGTAGTTAATTATATCTAAATCAATTAGTATTTACAAAAAAAAATGCCAGTATTTATATTTTTTTAAGAATGAACTTATATTTACATTTTCATTGTACAAAAAAGGAGCAACTATTTTCTTTGTCATCCCCGCCATTCATTCCCTTAAATTCATTCCCTTAAATGGCATTTGTTTTTGCACGCACGATACATTTGTAAAGCGAAAAGCAAGGAAAAAGGAGAATAACGCAAGTTTATGTAAGTATGTATGCAAGTATTAAAAGTAATTTCCTTACCTTTGCAGTAAAATCAATAATATAATGCATTGTGATATACGCCGACACAAATAAAAAGATGTATAAAATAGTTTATAAACAGCAGTATTCTGAGAATGTGTTCCGCCTTGACGTGGAAGCTCCCCTCATTGCTCGCAGCCGCAAGGCCGGCCATTTCGTGATAGTCCGCATAAGCGAGGGTGGCGAACGCATTCCGCTAACCATAAGCGACAGCGACCCCAAAGTCGGCACTATTATGTTAGTGGTGCAGCAGATTGGCGTGAGCACGCGCAAGATTTGCTCCCTTGAGGTGGGCGATGAGCTGGCCGATGTGGTCGGTCCACTCGGGCAGGCTACGCATATCGAAAAGTTTGGAACTGTGGTGTGTGCCGGCGGCGGCGTGGGTACAGCGCCGTTGCTGCCTATCATCAAGGCTCTTAAGCAACAGGGCAACAGGGTAATTTCTGTGTTAGCCGGCAGGACTAAAGATCTCATAATCCTCGAAGATGAGGTACGCCAGAACAGCGATGAGGTCATTGTTATGACTGATGACGGCAGCTATGGCGAACAAGGACTCGTAACGCAGGGCATAGAGAACGTGATCCTGCGCAAGCGTGTGGATAAGTGCTTCGCTATCGGCCCGGCCCTGATGATGAAGTTCTGCTGCCTGCTTACCAAAAAATACAATATCCCGACAGATGTGTCGCTTAACACTATTATGGTTGATGGCACCGGTATGTGCGGCGCCTGCCGCGTTACTGTTGGTGGTAAGACGCGCTTTGTGTGTGTTGACGGCCCCGAATTCGATGGTCATCAGGTGGATTTTGACGAGATGATCAAGCGTATGAAGGCGTTTAGCACGGAAGAGCAGGAGGCATTAAAGCATTACGCTACCATAGAGACTACGACCTCCCCTGCCGAGAGTAATAGGTCTGTCGCCACTGATAATACTGTTTCCGCCGAGGCTTCTATTCTGAACTTAGAGCACCAAACGGTCACTACAACCACTTGGCGACAAGACTTGCGCAAGGCGATGAAGCCTAAAGAGCGCATGGCTATAGAACGCGTGGTGATGCTGGAACTGGAAGCTGATTATCGTTCCACCAAGCTGAGGGAAGAGGTTAACCAAGGACTCACTCCGGAGCAGGCACAGAGGGAAGCGCAACGTTGCCTCGATTGTCCCAACCCGGGTTGCGTCAGTGGTTGCCCCGTGGGCATAGATATTCCCTCGTTTATCAAGAATATAGAACGTGGCGAGGTCGGCGAGGCCGCTCGTGTGCTTAAGCGATACAGCGCACTGCCTGCTGTGTGCGGTCGCGTCTGTCCACAAGAGAAACAGTGCGAGTCGCAGTGCGTTCATCTCAAGACAGGCCGTCAACCGGTAGCGATAGGCTATCTTGAGAGGTTCGCAGCAGATAGCGCCGCGACAATTACCTTTGAAGATAGCGAAAAAAGTTTCGCGAAAAAGAGCGAGCGCATAGCCGTAATAGGTAGTGGACCCGCCGGTCTTTCCTTTGCAGGTGAGATGGTAAACAATGGTTATGACGTTACCGTCTTTGAAGCGCTGCACGAGATTGGCGGTGTACTGAAGTACGGCATTCCGGAATATCGCCTGCCTAATTACATCGTGGATTGCGAAATTGAAAGTCTGCGTCAGAGGGGTGTACACTTTGAGACCGACTGTGTGGTAGGCAAGACTATAACTATAGCTCAACTCGGCGAGCAAGGATATAAAGGTATCTTCGTAGCCAGCGGCGCAGGTCTGCCTAACTTCATGAACATCAAGGGCGAGAACCTCATCAACGTGCTTTCGAGCAACGAATACCTCACTCGCGTAAATCTGATGGAC
This sequence comes from Prevotellaceae bacterium, assembly GCA_022508585.1. Taxonomy (GTDB): domain Bacteria; phylum Bacteroidota; class Bacteroidia; order Bacteroidales; family Bacteroidaceae; genus UBA6382. Next base: position 15,384 of record JAFLUU010000023.1, read on the forward strand.
GCAAGCAATCCGCAGACCGACACTCCGGTGCCTATGGGCAAACGTGTGGCAGTCATCGGCGGAGGCAACACTGCCATGGACTCTGTTCGCACCGCGCTACGCCTCGGTGCGGAAAGGGCAATGATTATCTATCGTCGTTCGGAGACCGAGATGCCTGCCCGAGTGGAGGAAGTGAAGCACGCCAAGGAGGAAGGAGTAGAGTTTCTCACCTTACATAACCCAATAAAGTACATTGGCAACGAGGAGGGCAAGGTTAGCAAAATCGTTCTCCAGAAAATGGAACTCGGCGAGGCCGACAGCAGTGGTAGACGCAGCCCTGTGGCCATAGAAGGCGCTACGGAAGAAATAGAAGTCGACCTCGTGATTGTGGCGGTGGGCGTAAGTCCCAATCCTATTGTGCCACAGAGCGTAGAGGGGCTTCAATTAGGACGCAAGAACACCATTGCGGTCAATGAGCAAATGGAATCATCTATCCCGATGCTCTATGCCGGCGGAGACATCGTGCGTGGTGGCGCTACCGTAATCCTTGCTATGGGCGACGGCAAGCGAGCTGCCCAAGAGATGGACAAAAAATTGTCCGGCAATTAGTGTTTAACAACCGCGCACCAGCATTTGTATGCCTTACTCTATAAAATTTATTATACTACTTACTTTTACGGCCTTATGCACAAGTATTGGAGCACAGAAGAAAGCTGTAAAAACAGCGCCGAGGGGCAGAGTTGCCACATCGGCCATTATACAGAAACCCAAGATCTCAACTATCGACTCGCTAATATCCCATTATCAGTTCGACGAAGCTATAAGCCTCATCGAGAGGGGACTTGACGAGCAGGCCGCCGCTTCTTATCATGACTCTCTAACGCAACGTCAACATCAAGCGCACAAAGGCAACTCCATGATAGAGGCTACACAAAAGGTGGTGTTCGTTGACAGCCAAGTGGTTAGTCGCGAGCGTATGTTGCTGGCCATAAGCACAGACAAGAGCTGCGGCCAGCTGCTCACTGCCAAGCAGATAAAAGAATTATTGGCTGATAATGCACAGCCTGTAGGTGTCGGTTTCATCAATGATTTCGGCGACCAATTGTTTTTCGGTCAAAAAGCAGCTAACGGCACAACAAGACTGATGCAGGCCAATTTATATGGCGACAAATGGAGTACTCCTACCTCACTCTTCGACATTAACAACAATACAACTGCAGAAGGCTTCCCTTTTATGATGGCTGACGGAGCTACGTTCTACTTTGCAGCTCAAGACGAAGGCAGTCTTGGCGGATACGACATCTATGTTACTCGCTACGATGCTAGTAACGGTACTTTCCTCAAGCCTGAGAACATGGGTATGCCATTCAACTCGCCGGCCAACGATTATCTCATGATTTACGATGAGGTTAACCGCCTCGGCTGGTTTGTAAGCGACCGCAATCAGCCTGCCGACAAAGTGTGCGTCTACACTTTCATTCCTGACGAGGGGCGCGAGACATACGAAGTAGATACAATATCCACTCAATTGCGTCATCTGGCTGCCATACACAGTATTGCCGCCACACAAAAGGGAAATCAGACTGCTGTGGCCGATGCTACAGAACGCCTTAAGCAGGCGCGCAATGCCAAAATGGACATTGCTCAAAATACAATTCTGAATTTCGACCTGGCATACGAGAAACGCTACACGAGTATCGACGAATTCAAAAATGCAGAGGCGAAAAAATTAGCTGTAGATTGGGCTGCGCAGACTTTCCGACGCGCCCAATTGGCTGAATTACTACAAGAAAATCGTCTTAAATATGCCAACGCACGTTCCGAAGCAGAAAGGAAAGCCATTGCACCCATAATTCTAAGACAAGAAGGCGAATTGGATATACAAGATGAACAAATCGTATCTCTTGCAAACCAAATACGTACATTAGAAAACTGATACGTAACAGTAACAAAGCGAATTGAAAGAAAAATCGGATCATAAAACTCACAGATATGCGCATTGCTCCATCTGAACTAATAATAAATGAAGACGGTAGCGTCTTTCATCTACACCTTAGGCCCAGTCAGATAGGCCATAAGATTATTCTTGTTGGCGACCCAGAGCGTGTGAACACCGTGGCGGCGCATTTTGAGAGTCGCGAGCACGAAGTGGAAAGCCGTGAGTTTCATACTATCACTGGCAACTACAAAGGGAAACGCATATCCGTAGTATCTACTGGCATTGGCTGCGACAATATCGACATCGTGATGACGGAACTCGATGCGCTCGTCAATATAGATTTTAACACGCGCGAGCCGAAAAGCAAGTTGACCACTCTGGAGATTGTGCGCATCGGTACATGCGGCAGTTTGCAGGAATACACGCCTGTGGGCACTTTTATTGCGTCGCAGAAGAGTATTGGATTCGATGGGTTGCTTAATTTCTACGCTGATCGCAACAAGGTATGCGACCGTGAGGCGGAAAGCGCGTTTCTCAAACACATGCAGTGGGTACAACCGCTGTGTTTGCCTTATGTTATTGATGCCGACAAAGAGTTGATTGAGCGTGTAGCCTGCGACGACATTGTTCGTGGCATAACTGTCGTATGTAATGGCTTTTATGGGCCGCAAGGACGCCACTTGCGCCTGCCGCTGGCTGACCCTGAGCAAAATAAGAAAATCGAAAGCTTTGAATATCAGGGCCTACATATCACTAACTATGAGATGGAAAGTAGTGCTGTGGCTGGAATGGCGGCTATGCTCGGACATAAGGCAATGACTTGTTGTATGGTTGTGGCTGGGCGGCGTAGTGGCAAAGCAAATACGGCGTACAAGAATACTATTGACACGTTTATTTCAAAAGTGCTCGACCGCATCTAAGCAATGTATACTACCGACACTATTTGTGCCATTGCCACTGCCGAAAGAGGCGCAATCGGAATAGTGCGCATCTCTGGCAACGATGCAATCACTGCTGCCGACAGGATTTTTACACCGAAGCACGGAAAACCGCTCCGCGAGAGACCTGCAAACTCAGTTATCTTCGGCATTATCTCTGATGACGATGACGAAATCATAGACGAGGTGCTGGCTACTGTATTTCGCGCGCCGCATAGCTACACTGGCGAGGACTCTGTAGAGCTTGCGTGCCATGGTTCGCGCTATATATTAAATAAGGTGTTAGAATTATTGCTGAAAAATGGTTGCCGCATGGCTAATCCAGGCGAATATACGCAGCGTGCGTATCTCAACGGCAAGATGGATTTGAGCCAAGCCGAAGCTGTAGCTGACCTTATCGCATCTAACAGCAGAGCCAGCCATAGAATTGCAATGAACCAGATGCGTGGAGGTATTAGCAATAAGCTTGCAGACTTACGCATGAAGCTTTTGCACCTTACCTCGCTTCTCGAGTTAGAACTGGACTTCAGCGACCACGAGGATCTGGCGTTTGCAGACCGCACTGAACTGAAAAATCTCACCGAAGAGATTGTAACGGAAATTGAGCGACTCACCGCTAACTTCAAACACGGCAATGCGTTGAAAAACGGTATTTCAGTAGCCATAATTGGCGCGCCAAATGTCGGCAAGTCAACTTTACTGAACGCTTTGCTGCGAGATAGTCGTGCCATTGTCAGCAATATTAGCGGTACAACTCGCGATTTGATTGAAGACACAAGGGAAATTGACGGCGTACTCTTTCGTTTTATTGATACTGCAGGTCTTCGTGAAACTGGCGATGAAATTGAACAAATGGGCATCGAGCGTTCGGTGCAAGCAGCCAAGAAAGCACAAATTATTCTATTAGTAACGGAACCAGAGGTTGCTTATCCTATAATTGAAACCGATGAGGAGCAAATTGTAATAAAGATTCTTAACAAAACCGACGATTTCCAGGCTCTACACGGCATTGGTATAGAGTGGCTCGAAACAGAACTAATTAAAGTTGTGCCGAAAATTAACGATGATAGCGTTTTAATAACCAATCTGCGCCACAAACAAGCTCTTGAAAATGCCTACGAAGCTATTTCTCGCGCCAAAATCTCAATTATCCACGACATTTCTCCCGATCTCGTAGCTGAAGACCTCCGTCTTTGCGTCTCTTTTCTTGGAGAAATTGTTGGAAAAATAAATTCTGACGACATCCTCCAAAATATTTTCAGTCATTTTTGCATCGGCAAGTGAGATGTAATCAGAAAATAGCAACAAAAATCACATTTTATCAATAAAGCACTCTGTATGAGTGCTTTTCTTTTTGCTGTTACGCTCGGTTTCG
>JAFLUU010000024.1 GCA_022508585.1 Prevotellaceae bacterium
TTTCATTTTTCACGACAATAAATCGTGTGCCGAGGCTCAAAAATCGCGCGCGGAGACTAAAAAAACGCACACGGAGGCCTTTTCTATAAAATTTGAGGGAGTAAAGTAAGATTATGGTGGTGTTTAGTGTCAAAATTACGATATTGAATAACAAATGCTATGCGTTTGGGAATATGCAATCATTCTCTTTCGTCCCTTTGAGCTTTATTTCCAATGCCCCCACGCTCTTTGAACGTTTTTCCCTCTCATCACAGAGGGGAGTATTGGCTATCGGTAAATGATTATGACTAAATCCAAAAAATACCGCCGATGTACTAAAAGCGTACATCGGCGGTAATGATAGTTTTACTGTCTGTCAGTGCAGACTACTCGGCATCTTCTTTGGTCTCCCAAGGACTTGGAGTATAAAAGTCCTTAGAGAGGGCTGATGGACCTTCTTTACTTGCATCGACAACGATGGAAGATACCATAATGCGTGCGAATGCTATGTTCTGCACCGTGATTGCTGGTGCGATATAATTTTTCTTCATATTCTTGTCTATTATTTATTTTACCAATATTTTCTTTCCGTTCATGATGTAGATCTGACCAGCCTGCGGAGCGGCTACACGACGACCCTGCAGGTCATAGTATGCTGCGGCATCGCTGTCTGCTGCCTCTACGCCCTCGATGGCTGTGATGTCGTCGTCGAAGATAACGCGAAGGGCGTTACTGTTTGTTCCTGCGAGGGTAATATAAGCCTTGAATGCGGGCAGACCTTCTGCGTTGTTGTAGGTGTAGAAACCTATTTGATCGTCAATAACTTGCAGAGTGAGGAGACCTGTTGCATTTGCAATGCCCATTGAACCTTGGAGGACACCATTTTCTACAGGTTCAGCAGTGGTAGTAATATTGAAGAGATATTTTCCTGCTGTTCCCTCAAGCACTACTGCTGTCTCGGCAGGAATAGTTCCTTCTACTTTAGTTAATACCAATGCGGTTTTGTCATCGTTCAGTGTGCCGGTGTAGGCTGTTACGCCCTCTTCAGGAATTGTTAATGCTACGGGGCTATACAATGTGGCATAGCCTGCCTCACCAATAGTGATGGGGAGTGTTGTTACTTCTTCAATATAGAACATAGCTCCAGCAACATTAGTTTGTCCGCTCTTCATTTCACTATCTCCGTCGACAGATGCTTGAACAAACCAGGTACCAGTTTCAGAAGAAATCATAACCTTACCGAATGCTGAAGGGTTTTTCTTAAACGAAGCCTCAAGTCCTTCACAAGTCATAGGATTGTTGCCTTCACCCACAAAACCTGCGAACTGTTTGCCATTAGATAAAACAATGAGTTTGTTGTTATCTACATACCAGATAGATGAAGCGTCCTCGGCCAAGGCTTCGGCGGTAGTTCTTCTGCCATAAATTTTTCCGTCCTTTTCTATAAGGTATTTGTTTCCGCCATTCTCTGCAAAAATACGATAGAATTTACCTGTCTCAGGTAAAACCACATCTGTTTCTGCAATATATGCATTGTAATAAGCCTCGACATTAGTTACATCTTCCGCTGTCAATTCTTCTGAATTGAGACGGTCTACTATATCCTTTATATTTATATATGATAGAGAAGTGGTTTTAGGACAACCATAAGAATCTGCCTGATCTATCTTGGCGATTTTGTCTTCTGTTAAAAATGCTGTAATAGTTTCTCGAAAAGCTTCTTGGGGAGTTATGTAAGTTTCTTCAACCTCGTAAAAAGCATAAGCATGTCCTTTTGCCTGAACTACAAAGCCTGCAGTTCCATCTCCATTCCAATATGGTTTGCTTGTTTCTGTTGGGTCTTGTATATACAACACTTTGTGATCAGAAGTGACGTTATCATAAGTAACATTTGCACCATCGATCCAATACTGAACACCATTACCTTTACTTGGACAATTGAAATAATCTCCAATAGTGTAATCTTTGCCAGCCTCTGCAACAGAGGTACCGCCTGCACAATATTTATCAGCACCGACATTCTTAATCTTATATAAACCAGAAGTAGTTCCTGCTTCTAATTTCCAAATGAAAGAATCATCAGTAGTTGTAAAGCCGTCAGGAGTATCTGTTTTTGATACAACATAACTTTCATTAGAGACTCCAATAAAAAACTTACTGTTGTTTCCTGTGTTGTAAAAAACATACTTGGTTCCATCTGTTTTTAGTTCACTGGCTTTTACACGCTCACCTTTGATAGTGTAACGCGTGTCTGCACTTGCTGTTGTTGCCGTAGTGATAAACGCTAAAAATAGCAAGGCAGAAGATAAGATTTTCTTCATGTTTTGTGTTGTTTAATTGTTAATAGATATGGTTAGATAATTGTTTGGCATTAGGTTTATTGTATTTTTGCGCGCCAAAATTAACAAAAATTCTACCCCCCCCCTTGTTAAAAAATGTTAAATGTTGCAAGACGGGTGTTTTTAGCGGCATTTTTTCGCAAAACGATATGAAAATAGCATCCCATTTTGCGTGTTTTTGGAGGAAAAACGCACGAAAATGACAAAAATCGGAGGTGATTGGAGGGCAAATTTGGGGGATTTGCATCTTTTGAAGAGCATTGCAAAGGATTTTGACTACAAAACGAGTGGTTTCGCTGCAAAAAAGTAGTCGAAAAGCGTTATATGAATCAGCGAGTTAGGGTGCGCGAAGGCGCAAAAAAATTGCGCGAAAATTCGCGTGTGCCTACAAGACACCATACACGCGAATTTCAGCGCGTTCTCGCCAAATGAGTATAATGAGGCTGGGGGTTCTTTCGCTGACTGCCGGACTTAGCGCACAAAACACCGCTGAGCGGTGCGCACAAAACAGCCCTTAGGGCTGGGGTTGTTAGAGGTCTTGGTCGAGGAAGACGCCCTCGGGTGTGAGGGTCTTGATATGCAGTGTCTTGCCGCGCTTGGTCAGTATGCTGACGGCGCAGTTACTTAACGACGGGCCGCCGCCCACAAGGACAGGATAGGTGCAGCCCTCCGTGCCGTTGGGGTAGAATTTGGCTTCGTGGTTGTGCGATGCGTAGTGCAGACTGAACGGCTGATTTTTGACGAGCGGAGCCCAAAGTTCGGTGCATGGGCGATATTCGTCGACATTACCGAAGACAGGGATATGGCTGATGAGCACGCGGTGGGCGGCCTTACGGAACGGTTTGCCCTTCAATTCCTGCTTGAGAAAGTCCGCTTGGTCAAGACGCAGCTGAGTGAAGTCGTTGAGACCGGCATATACAGGGGTGTTGTCGGGCTTATCCTCGCCGGCGTCGAGGATAACGAAGCGGGTGTCGCCCCAAGTGAACGCGCCGTAGGTCTTGTCATCGCGATAGCCGATGAGGCTGTGCATTCCGGCGGAGTAGAAGTTGCGTATCTCGTGATTGCCTCTGATAAAGATGAGCGGTTTCTCGGCGCCGTTGACAGGATCGGCGCATTTGTGAATCATGCGCACGGCATCGTCGAAGTTAGATGGCTCGGGCAGGCAGTCGCCGTTGAAGATGACGAAGTCGTAGTCCGTATCCTTGACCAACTGCAAGAGAGCCTCGTAGGTTTTCTGGTTCTGGTGCAGGTCATTGAAAATTAGGGCGGTGAAGTCTTCCTGCTCGTTATTTGGCGTAACGAAAGAGTAGTACTTTGTCTTGAGCGTGTCGCCATAAACGGTTTCGTAGGAGCGTTTTTTCATCAGCTCGACGGCGCAAACTCGGTAGTAGTAGCGCTGACCTGGCCGGAGATGGGTGAGGCGTATCTTGTTCTCGAGGTTATAGCACACTTCCTGCCCGTCTATAAGGGTGCGGGCGCGTTGGGTGTGGAGGCTGTCGGTGCCGTATTCCACCCAAGCGTGGCAAACTGAGGTGGTCTGGAACATCACTGTCATCTCATCGGGGCGCGGGTCCTGCAGATAGGGTTTGGTGGTCATCAGCTGGGCTGCCGGTGTCTTGAGCACGATGTCTGCCACGATGGGGCGGTGGTCGGAGCTGACGGAGTCCTCGATTACCCACACATTACGGCGCACTGCCGGCGGCGTGGTGGCATTATTGTTTGCCTGCGGCTGTTTTGTGCTTCGGGGATTGTAGACCGCCACATAGTCGATGCAAATCTCCGGCTTGTCGGCAGGGAAAGTGAGGGCTTTGGTGTCGCTCAGTATGGTGAAATACTCTTTCATACGGCCGATGAAAGGCGAATCGGGCTCGCTGTTCCAGTCGCCCATTATGATGAAGGGCTTTTGCCACCGCGAGGCCTCGCTGATGATAATCTCTGCCGACGCGAGGTGTTCGTCCTCCAGCAGTGAGATGTGAGTACACGCCACTACGCAGTCGCTGAACTCACAAACGAGCAGCACCCTGTCCTCCGAACGGCTGGGCATGGGGATGCGTCTTACGCTCAAGGGGCTTTGCTTGCTCAAGATGCCCACTCCGTAGCTGCCGCCCTGCAATGGTATGGTCGAGGCGTAGGTTGGGTGCATCAACGCAAGTCTTCCGAGCTCGGAGGCCTGGTCTACGCCCCCGCTGCGCGTCGCACAGCTGTCTAACTCCTGCAATGCTACGAAGTCGGGGTGGTATCGCTCGATTACGGAGGCTGTTCGCTCCAGATTGAGGTCTGATTTCATGCCTGCGCAGTGGCGTACATTGTAGGACATCACGCGTATGTCTGCCCGCGAGGCGCAGAGCGACGCGCCAAGCAGCACAAGGAGCAGAAAGAATTTCTTTTTCATCGTTATCATCGGGTTTCTGTGTTTGCTTATCGGCAAAATTAGCACTTTTTGCCATATTGAGTGGCACAATGAGCCACAATAATAGCCGCCGATGCCCTTTTGACGGGGCGCCGACGGCTTATGTGCCTGTTGGGTGAACTGTTGCTTACTTAAGCACGCCCAACTCTTTGCCTATCTTGGTGAATGCTGCGATGCACTTGTCGAGATGCTCGCGCTCGTGGCCTGCCGATACCTGCACGCGGATACGAGCTTGTCCCTTGGGGACTACAGGATAGTAGAAACCGGTAACATAGATGCCTTCCTCCTGCAACTTTGCAGCGAACTCCTGCGACAGCTTGGCGTCGTAGAGCATAACGGCGCAGATGGCGGATTGAGTGGGCTTGATATCGAAACCTGCTGCAATCATCTTGTCGCGGAAATAGTTGACATTCTCTACAAGTTTGTCGTGAATGGAGGTATCTTCCTTGAGCATAGCGAACATCTCTATGCCGGCGCCTACAAGCGAGGGAGCGAGGGAGTTGGAGAACAGATAGGGGCGACTGCGCTGGCGCAGAATGTCGATAATCTCCTTGCGACCTGTGGTAAAGCCGCCCATAGCACCGCCGAATGCCTTGCCGAGGGTGCCGGTGTAAATATCCACGCGGCCATAGGTGTTGAAGAACTCGCTTACGCCGTGGCCAGTGGCGCCTACAACGCCTGCGGAGTGGCTTTCGTCAACCATCACCAGTGCATCGTACTTCTCTGCAAGGTCGCAAATCTTGTCCATCGGGGCAACATTGCCGTCCATAGAGAATACACCGTCGGTTACGATGATTCGGAAACGCTGTGCTTGGGCTTCCTGCAGGCATTTCTCGAGCTCTGCCATGTCTGCATTGGCATAGCGGTAGCGCTTAGCCTTGCACAGACGCACGCCGTCGATGATAGATGCGTGGTTGAGGGCGTCGCTGATGATTGCGTCCTCCTCTGTGAGCAGTGGCTCGAACACGCCGCCGTTGGCATCGAAGCAAGCTGCATAGAGAATGGTGTCTTCGGTCTTGAAGAAGTCGCTAATGGCGGCCTCCAAGTCCTTGTGAATGTCGGCGGTGCCGCAAATGAAACGGACTGACGACATACCGAAGCCGCGCTTGTCCATCATCTCCTTGGCTGCCTTGATAAGGCGCGGATTGTTGGATAAACCGAGGTAGTTGTTGGCGCAAAAGTTCAGCACCTCCTTGCCTGCAACCTGGATTGCGGCCTGCTGCGGACTTTCGATGAGGCGTTCGTTCTTGTAGAGTCCGGCTTCTTTAATCTCAGCAATGGTTTTGTTGAGATGTTCTTGCATTTTTCCGTACATAATATGAAGTTTTTGGTTTATATGTTGTGTTGTTTGAAAATATTTATAGTTTTGTATTCGTATGCAAAGGAAAGAATTTGTAACGAATAGGCAAAATAAAACGGGATTTTATTTACTTTTCAGCGGCAGATGCCGGAATATTGAGCCGTTTTTGCGTTTATGGCCGCATGAAACGGACTTTGTCGTACACTGCACGGCTTTTGTTACTTCTACCGCGTTGTTGAAAGATTTTCGGTGTTCCGTATGCTCCGCGCGCTCGGCAATCCAAATAAACATAAAAAAGATACAAATAGATGGGGCGTTTGGAAAAATATCAGTAACTTCGCAACGCTAAAAGAATGAGTATGAAAATAGCAAGGTCTATTATAATAATGTTTATGTATGCGTGCGCGTGTGTGAACGCGCACGCTGAGCACTTGTCGTTTAACCCTACTATTAAATTTCGCATCGTGGCTACGAGCGTACCGGGCAGCTCTGCAGCTCCGGGTATGCCGCATGGTGTCAACACGCCCGTGGTAATGACTACCGATGACGCGAATACTGCTGACTGCTATTGGTATATTCAAGAGTATAAGGAGGGACAATACGCTCTGCGCAATGTAAGCACTAACGAGTACATGACTTGGGATGAAGTGCGCAGTGATAATCCTATACGCCGCTACCTTAACTTGACGGCGACCATGAATGGAGAGTACTCGCTATGGTCTATCCGCGACCTTGGCAGTAATGTCTACACTTTCGAGAATATAGGAAATTCCGGCTACCGCTTTAATGTGCGCAGCGGCTCGAATGCGTTGGGCACTTATGCCAGTTCTGGAAATTCCGTGGCGAGTAATGAACGCTTCTATATTATGAAAGACGATGGGAGCTACTATGACCAGAAAACCGACTACAATAATTTGTGCGGCAAGGATGCTGACGGTCTTTATTGGACTACTTACCCTCTTGAGCAGCCCTTTGTGCTGACTACGAAGGAGTCTGATCCCATTTACTATTACATTAAGAGTGTCCGCTCGCGGCAATTTATCAGTCCTACGGAGTGGTTGAGCCAGAGTGTAGATTTACCGCAAAAGCGCTTCTACTTTGTCAAGAGCGGCAACGGAGTCCAAATCCGCGTGGAGGGTGGAAGCTATGTCAGCGCTATGATTCCAGAGAATACAAGTGATACGGGTAATGATGTTAGCGTGGTTGAAGGAAAACCCGCGGATAATGATGAGCTTTGGACAATCAATTATTTCTATGGCGCGAGCGATCCCGGATATAGTATAGGAGTTCTGAAATGTAATGCCAACAGTGAAGATAACAAACGCGTTATCTTAGGAAGGACTTATTGGAATGATTATGAACAAAAGGGTATTTGTTGGTGGAGTGTAGATAATGGTTCTGTGTTTATGTTCTATTCCAAGGACGAACGACACCGCGACTATCTTGCCTCGCAGGGATTGGTAATTACAGGGTCTAATGTTCCCGATGATTCTGACGACCCTTCAAAAAAGCCTAATAACGGTAATTTGAATCTGGAAGATATTGAAGGCAATATACTCCATGTTTATCGTGCTGACGGCAAGGTTGATGCTGTGCCGCGCATGTATATCGATCAAGTGCAGCATAATAATGACGCAATTAGGATTACTACCATCAACGGCGGCCCGAGTTACAATTATATGGCTTACGAGGTGGACTCGCTCAGCGAGATTGCGCCCGAGATGCCGATGTTTAATAGCTTCAAGTTCAACAATAAATTTAATCACCACATTATAGAGGACGCTGAAGGCGTGTTTGAGGACGATACGCTGATTACTGCTACTGTGGTTGGCATTGGAAAAACATTGCGCCCCTCTTATAAATTAGACGATGAAGTGCAAGCTTGGGTCGGAGATTCGTTGCATCATAGCAAGGAGACCCGTGTACGTTTCGACAAAGACATTGTTTACACTATCGCGCGTCATGGTTATACGATTTTGCGTCGTACAAATGACGGAATTTATAAAACTATGCCTTATGGACGCGAAGTAACGGTTAGAGTGGACTTTGCCACAGATCATAGCAATTCTGAATACCAAGTTCCGATTATTTATATAACTACTGATAATGGTAGTTCTATTACCTCTAAGAATTATTGGTGGACGGGCAAAGTTATTATTGATGGCGCCGGTGTATTCCCGGATCTTCCCGAAACTCCTATTCAAATCAAAGGGCGTGGTAATAGTTCTTGGCCTACAAATGGTAATGGTAAGGCTCCCTATCATTTTAAGTTTGATACGTCTACAAAAGTGTTAGGTCTAAAAAAAGGAAAACATTGGAATCTTATAGCCAATGCGCAGACCCGTTCCATGACTAGCAATGCGGTGGCGATGAAAATCGCACAGATGGTGGAGACCGCGGCTTATAATCACGAAATCCCTGTGGAGTTATACATTAATGGTGAGTATCGCGGTTCTTATAATTTGACAGAGAAAGTAGGTTTCTCTAATAATAGTGTAGATTTGGACGATGAGACTTATGCAACATTGTTAGAACTTGATAGTTACTATGACGAACCATATAAGTTCCACACTACTACTTATTATTTGCCAGTAAATATTAAAGAACCTGATTTTAGTGATGGAACTTCTCCATTAACTCTTACAGAGATAACTCAGAGTTTTAATCCAGTGTGGAAGGCTTTGGAAAGCGGAGATGGTTTTGGCGACCTTTTAGATCTTGATTATTTATCTCGTTTTCTTTTGGTAGATGAACTAACGGAGAATTATGAATTTTTTCATCCCAAGAGTACTTTCTGTTATAATGAGAATATACGTGATCCTAATTCGAAATATATTTTTGGCCCTTGTTGGGACTTCGATTGGGGATATGGTTATCAGCTTAACAGCAATTATTTTACAGGCTCGCCAACTAATGATTTTTGGACGACAGTAGGACATTCTGCTGTGCAGTGGGGACGTAAGTTGCGCTATTGTGGTGCGGACTTTGATAAGATTTACTATCGTTTGTGGCATAGTTTTGTCAACGATGGGTGCATAAATGAACTTATAGATTTTTGTGATGATTATTATAATTTCGCTGCTCCGTCTTTCACTCATGATAACACAAAATGGAGTCGTGGTAATGCTCAGACTTACGCGACGGTAACTAATCTTGCGAAAGATTGGTTACGTAAACGTGCCGAATACATATATAATTATATGGGGAACACACTTGGTTATAATGATTTAGGATACCTTGACGATATCAATGAAGGTGTTTTGCTGGGTGATGTAAATGGTGATGGTATGGTAACTACGGCCGATGTAGTTTGTGTATTTAACTATATCCTCGGTTTACCAAATGAGGATTTTAATTTCACACAAGCCGATATTGACAAAAATGATATCATAACTATTTCTGATTTGATCAATATTCGCAATATTGCTCTTATGCAACCAGTTAAGAGTTCTGTTTTCTATAGTTTGCCTGAAGCCGAAGCAATCATTACGCTTGGTGTAGTGGAGCATAATAATGAGGGTGTTAGTATTCCGGTTATCATCAATGTGGAAGACGGTAATTATAGCGGAATTCAGTTTGACTTAAGTATTCCTGTTGGTATGACAATTGACAATCTTGATATAAGTAGAGCTATCCCTGATTTCGATGTTGAAGTTTCTGAACTAAATACTGAAAAAATTAGTCGCGAACGTAATATCGCATTTAAGACTTATAGAGCAAGTGTTTATTCTAATGCAAATAATAAGTTACCAAAAGGACGTAGTAAGTTGAGCGTAGAATTAGGTTGGGGCGATGTCAAGGCCCAAGTCTCGGATATAAATTCACAAATTCTTCGTGCGACTCTTGCTAATGTATTGTTTGTAAATTCTCTTGGCGAGGATGAACGTAGTCAGAGCCGCAGTGTAGAATTTGTCGTTGATGAATTGACAGGCATCAATGGTGCAGTGTCGATTGTTGAGCAACAAGGCAATAATCTCATGCTAAATAGCGTAGGAGAGGCTGTGCTGCCAGTTTATGGCGTAGATGGTCGCATCTTCCGCTACTATAAATTACAGGGAGGCAATGAAGTTATTACCTTACCGCACGGAGTTTACATTATTAACAAGCAGAAAATCAGTATAAGATAAACCAAAACAATGAAACGCATATTATTTTTCTTTTTCGCATTCGCGATAATGCCCACAATGCTGATGGCCGCAAATGATATGTTAACCATAAGCGTTGTTAAGAGCGATGTAAGTCAGTGGGAGTTGACCGTTTGGTTAGAAAATCCCAACAACGAGTATTCTGGATTCCAGGTTGATTTTCAGTTGCCCAATGGAATTTCTCTAAACACCGAGTCTATCGTTGCTGGCAATCGTGCGAATAGTCTTATAATGCAAGCAAGTGTAGCTACTAACGGCTTGCCGCGAGTCGTGGGCTATACTAATTCTAAGACAAACAACATCACAGGAACGAATGGCATTCTTTTTACAGCTAAGTTAGACATGAGTGTTGTCATTGCTGAGGGCGATTATGATATTGTCGCTAAAAATATTCGTTTCACCACTGCCGACGGAACAGAGAGTGTGCTACCTAACGCAACTTGCGTTATGACAATGGACAATGTACCTGTATATAGGATTATTTTCTGGAATGAAAACGTGGAATACTATACTGCGATGCTTCCTGAGGGAGCTGCTATTCCCCAAATCGATGATCCTGCGCCGAAAGAGGGCTATACATTTTGTGGGTGGGGCGAAGTTCCAGAAGTTATGCCCGCAGATAATGTAGAACTTTGGGCTGTCTGGTGCGTTAACTATTATGAGGTACAGTTTATCGTGAACGGTGAGGTTATCCACAGCGAACAAGTTGCTTATGGCTCTCCGCTGCCAGATATTGACGCGCCTGATGTATCAGGTTACTTCTTTGTTGGTTGGGAAGGCGAACAATATTCTGAAATGCCTGCCAAAGCCCTTACTTATATTGCTAAATACGCAAAGATTGGCGACGTCAATCAAGACGGCCTTATCAACACTGCTGACGTAGTCGCTATTTATAGTTATATTTCCAATGGCGAGGCTTCGGGAATAGAGAAAATCTACGCTGATGTCAATGGCGATGGTGAAGTTGACGCTGACGATATTGATAACGTTTATGCTATTATTACTTATGGCGAATAAGGCAAAACTTATTAAATTATTTGTATCCGTATTGTTGTTGGTCTTTTCTGTATCAACGACAATGGCGGATATCGTGTCGTCTTTTGTTCCGGGGACGAAGTACAGAATCGAGTCTTTTTATATCATTGGTAGCAGTGCAGCACTCGGTGCTAACCATAGTGTCAACTCTCCGCTTTGTATTGCGGTCAGCAATACGCAAGCAGCCGATTGTTTCTGGTTTTTTGATGAACAAGGCGGCGGAAAGTATGCCATTAGAAATGCTTCCACTAACCAATATGTTACGCTTGACGATCAATATACTAATTCTCCGCAGATCCTCCGCTATATTCATCTCTCTAATTCATTAGAAGGTACTGCTTCGCTTTGGTATATTTGCAATACAGTTGATTTTGATGGCAGCGAGTTGTTTTATTTCCAGAGCGTAGACAATAGTCGCTACTTTTTCAATGTTCGCACCGATAGCTATGCATTGGGTGCTTATTCCAAGAGTGGAATTCCTGATGGTACAAATGAAACCTTTAATATTTATGATGAGAAAGGTGTAAAGTTTACAACAAACAATGATACTCCTGTTGACCCGGAGCCGGTTATAGATAGTACTCAGGTCGAGCCGCTTACCGGACCGGTGCTTCATGTTTATAGAGCCGATGGCAGGGTGGAAGCAGTGCCTCAAATATATGTAAAGGAAGTCGTGCAGACTGCAGATCGTGTTACTATTTCTACTAATGACGATGGTCCGATATTTAACTATGAGAGTTTTGAAGTAGACTCCCTTAGTGAGATAGCTCCAGAACTTGCTCGTTTCAATAGTTTCAAGTTCAATGATAAATTTAACCCTCATATAATTGCGGAAGTCGATGGAGTGTTTAATGAAGATAGCCTTATTACTGCAACTGTTGTCGGTATAGGTAAGACACTGCGCCCGTCTTATAAATTGGACGATGATGTGCAGGCTTTCATCGGCGATTCTCTCCAGCATAGCAAGGTTACTCGAGTGAGGTTTGACAAAGACGTTGTCTATACCGTTGCGCGTCGCGGTCATACCATACTACGCCGCACTTTACAGGGCGATTATGTCCTTCGTCCCTATGGACGCGAGGTAAAGGTACAGGTAGATTTTGCCACAGACCATAGTACCAGCACTTATAATGTGCCAATCATTTTTGTAACCACTGACGATGGCACCTCCATCACCTCCAAATCCCGCTGGTGG
The DNA here is from genome assembly GCA_022508585.1 of Prevotellaceae bacterium. Lineage (GTDB taxonomy): Bacteria > Bacteroidota > Bacteroidia > Bacteroidales > Bacteroidaceae > UBA6382. The sequence continues at coordinate 12,404 of JAFLUU010000024.1, forward strand.
ACGGGCAAGGTGCGCATAGACGGTGCCGGCGTGTTCCCTGACCTGCCCGAAACGCCCATACAGATTAAGGGGCGCGGCAATTCCTCGTGGACATCTTCGGGAAAAGCCCCCTACCACATGAAATTTGAGACCGCGACGAAAGTACTCGGCTTAAAGAAAGGCAAACACTGGAACCTCATCGCAAATGCACAAAGCCGTTCTATGACAACTAACGCTATAGCTATGAAGATGGCGCAGATGGTGGAAACTGCAGGCTTTAATCATGAAATACCGGTTGAGCTTTACGTTAACGGCGAATACCGAGGCTCTTATAATCTCACAGAGAAGATAGGCCTTGCCAACAATAGCATAGATTTGGACGACGAGACCAACGCAGTGCTTTTGGAGCTTGACAGTTACTACGACGAAACGTATAAGTTCCGCGATGCCACCTACAGTTTGCCCGTGAATATTAAAGATCCCGACCTCTCGGACGGAACAACCAAGGTTACTAAGAGCATGATAGAGCTTGGTTTCAATCGCGCAACCGCTGCTCTTAAAAATCGTGAAGATATGCAGTATTTTTTTGATCTCGACTATTTGGCGCGCTTCCTCTTCGTTGACGATTATACCTTCAATACGGAGCTGTTCCACCCTAAGAGTACTTTCCTTTACAATCCTAACATAATGGATAGCAGTACTCCTTTTGTCTATGGCCCTGTGTGGGATTTTGATTGGGCATACGGATATAGTTCTAATGGTAATTATTTCACTACTGACGCAACTACTGATTTCTGGACTTGTCGTAGCACATCTGCTTCGCAATGGGTATCTGCCACGCGCTATTGCGGCGATAACTTAAATAAGAAATACTATCAGTTATGGCATGATTTTATTACCGACGGACGTTTAGACGAGTTGATAGACTTCTGCGACGATTACTATAACTATGCAGCTCCTTCGTTTACTCACGACAACAATCGCTGGGGGCGTGGCAATGCCCAGACATACGCGACCGTAACGAACAATGCCAAGAGCTGGTTGCGCCGACGCGCCGAGTATATTTATAATTACATGAGCAACAATTTGGGTTACGCCTCCAAGGACTACCTTGACACCACCGGCGGCTTCCTGTTGGGCGATGCGAATGACGATGGTCGCGTTACTACGGCAGACATCGTATGCGTGTTCAATTATATACTCGGTTTGCCTAATGAAGATTTCGATTTTGCTCAAGCCGATACTGATGAAAACGACATAATCACAGTAGCAGATCTTATCAATGTGCGCAATATCGCTCTCTCTTCACCGGCAAAGAGTGGTTCATTCTACGGCCTGCCTGAAGCGGAGGCCATCATCTCTACCGGTAGCGTCAACTATATTTCCGACGGAGTGAGCATACCGCTCATTGTCAATGTCGGCGAGGGTAGTTATAGCGGCCTGCAGTTTGATATTAGTGTGCCGTCCGGAATGTTGATTGACAATGTAGATATTAGTCGTGCCATTCCCGACTTCGATGTCGAGCTTGCCGAACTGACAGACGATCTTTATAGAGTCTCCGTTTATTCCAGCTCACGCCACCGCCTGCCTGCGGGCAAGAGTGAGCTTACCCTTGAACTTGGCTGGGGCGACGCTAAAGCGCAAGTCCATGACATTTACGCTAAAGTCCTTCGCGCATCAATAGGCAATGTGCTGTTTGCCACTTCGCTCGGCGAAGACGAGCGAAGTAATAGCCGCAGCGTAGAGTTCCTTGCCGAGGAGCCCACAGGCATCAATGGAGCTGTGTCCGTAGTCGGCCAATCGGGCAATACTCTCACGCTCAGCGCAACGGATAACACCGTGCTGCCTGTTTATGGCGTTGACGGTCGCATTTTCCGCCTCTACACCATAACTGCAGGCCGCGAAACCATCACTTTGCCCCACGGCATCTATATCATCAACAAGCAGAAAATCATTCTTCCTTAGCATCAGCGGCCTAATGGCAGCAATGCGTTTAGTAAAGCGGAGTTCTGGATTTCAGAACTCCGCTTTACTTCTTCTTATCTTACTCCACCGCTGTGCTTGGCGCACAGAGCGGTCGGCACTACCGCCGTCAGTGTACCATAATCACCTGTCCGTAGGAACTGCAGCTGTTGGTGCTGCGCACAGTGGCGCGAAGCGTAACCCCATTGTTGCCGCCCAGCTCCTTAGGCAGGTCGAGCGGATAGTCATTCTTGATGTTGCGTACCCCGGTTTCGCCGAAGTGTTCGTTTTCAGCCACCACTTGGCCGTCAACCACCAGCACCACTTTGTTTATCTCCAGCTTGTCGATACCACGCACCCAGCGGAAGGAGAAACCCTTGAGCCCTTTGAGCTCACTCACAGGCACAGTCCACTCCACATCGTGCCACTCGCTGTAGCGATCCTTCGCCGCGTTAGGCTCACCCACAAGCGGAGCTTTAACCATGTCGGGCGTCCATGTAGCCAGCACATCTTCAGTCGTGAGCGCCTGCGCCTTGTAGCTTATGCCCCTCGCCATTTCTATCAGGTCCAGGCAAGCCTGCACCTGGTCGGCAGGGCGCTCCACCGAACTCAGTCCGCGCGATTTCTCCACCCAGTTCACTTCCCACTTGGCGTAGTCAAACGGTTGTCCTGTCTTCAGGCTGCTGAAGTAAGCGTTGAGGCGCGGCAGATAATAGTCGCGAATCAGTCCGCTCCAGATGCGGGCGGAGTAGTCATCCACCGGCGGCCCCCACACCGTAACTATGCGCTTGGCGTTCATCTCGTAGTACGCCTCCTCTTCCGGCGTGGTGGCGTGCGCTTTCGCCATGTCAATCCAGCGTTGCAGGTTGTAGACCGGGTGAACGCTCAGTATCTGATCCATCTTGGTGGCAATCTTGCAGATAATCGCGCCCACGGAGTCCACCTTCTCCACCTCGTCCCACATAGCCGCGTTGAGCACCTCCTGCATCAGCACCTCCATCTTGCCGCCGGCGTACTGCGCGGCCAAATCAGTGAGGTCTGTAACATACAGGGGCGAGTCCTTCATCTGCGGCGCCGCCTTGGCATACTGCTCAATAGCGTCGAAGAACAGAGAGTCGATCTGATATGTGCCCTTGTTGACGCGCCCGGGGCGGAACTGCCACACATAGCGCGGGTGGTCGGTAAAGTTGTTGTACACCGACTGCGTAATCTCCTCCCAGTACTTCGTTATCGGCGCAACCGTCTTGCTGTAGCGGCTGATGCTGTAGTTGTTGAGCCATTGCTTGAGATCGATGCTGTCAGTGGTCCAGCCGGCGTCGCAAATCAGCTCGTAGATTACCTCATTGTTCTCTATGCCCTCCGGCGCAGTGCCGTAGCCCACGAGATTGCCGCGGTTGGGCGAGCTTAGAGCGTCGAGGCGTCCGCCATTAGCGTAAAACTCGAGGTAACCCGTCAGCCCGGTCTTCCCACCCATGTTGGGAATGGTAGAATACACCCACTGCTTATTGTCAAACCCCTTGAAAAACTCCCAGTTCGCCGTGTTGCGCCACCATTTGTAGTTATAGTCTTCAGCCATGTCGAGAATCAGCACCTTATTGTCAGGCACGCCGCGCATCAGAGCCGAGTAGCTGTCGTAATCCCAGATACTGCGAGTGAAACCCAGCATCCAGCCCTGCATCACCCACACCGCGTCGGGGTTAGCAGCGCGTATGCCTTCGTAGACAGTGCGCCCGTATTGCTCCAACTTGTCGTAGCGCTCCTTAGTCCCCTTGGGCGGGAACGGCACCGACATCTCATTAAACGAGTCCGCTATGTAGTAGTCGCATTTGCCGAACTCCTTCTCCCATTCCTCCACAAACATCTTGCCTATCTTGGCAAACAGAGGGTCATCAGCCATCAGCATCCAGTTATGAAAGGCGTCCCAGTCCGATTGCACCATGTTAGCCTCCGGAAAGATGCGCTTAATCTCCTTAGGCAGGAATCCGGCGAACCCCGGGCAGATAGGCTTCATGCCAAGCGAGCGCATACGGCTCAGTATCTTGTGCTGCAGCTTCACTTGGTCCTCGTGCCAGCTCATAGGCATGGGCGAGTCCACCCCTGTGAGGTTGCCCATGCGCATCCACGGCAGGTGGGCGGGGCCTACAAAGTAGTTCTGTATCTCCTCGTCGGTAAGCCCGAGCCGTTTCCACACCCGAGCGCTTATAGCCTCGTTAGCCACGAGAGCCAGCGGCATATCCATGCCGTGCATCGCCATCCAGTCTATCTCTTTCTCCCACTCGTTCCACCCCCAGTAGGGCAAGCTGTAGCCATAAGTTACCACATTGTAGTAATAGTGGTGCTTATAGGGCGACACCACCTTGTACTGTCCTTCAGGCGCGAGAGTGGAGGGCAAGTCAGCGCGGTTGCCCGTCCATGAGTTGATGCCGTAGTTGTGGCGGCGCACATAGTCGTAGAAAGCGCGGCACGCAGCCATACCGTCCGAGGCGTTTATTTGCAGCACCCCCTTCTTGTCCACCTCCACCGTGTACTGGTCGCGCTCCTCCACCTTGGGCAGGGAGATTTTCACATTCACCTTGACATGTTGCGCCCCGGTGCTGTTCAGAAAGCGGCCAATCACCTGCTTCGCCGCCTCCGTCTGTTGCTTGTTGCTGACCTTGGGAGCAGCCAATGTCGGCATAATGCCGGCCGCCGCCAACGCCAGCGCAATAAAAGTTTTTCTCATCATGCTAAATGTTTATGTATTTTTTCGTTTGCTTCTATCTGTGATATGCAATAGTGTTAGCAAAAATATAAAACTTTTCCGTAACGCACGGAATATTAGCACCGCAATTATATAAATCATCCTTCTGAATAACAGATATAGACACAGATGCTTTTTCTCATCACACCAGAGTGCTAAAATTGCATCTAACAGATACAGATTAGGTGTAATATGTAGCTATATATGGCAGAATCAGAATTTTTGTTATACCTTTGCAATCAGATTAGGAGAATAAAAGAGAAAAAACATGGCATTAGCAATCAAAGCAATTCCCACCCTTTATGGCGATGAGGCGCGTCGTTTCCGTGAAATGGCAGACGAGACGGAACATAAGTACGACTTGCGCCCTAAGCGCGACCTCACGGAAGACCCTCGCTATCAAGCCATGCGCAAAATCCTCGAAAGGTCAAACATTAGTTATTGACAAATGGCTTTTCTCGAAGAAAATTGTGTGCTTGATCTGCTTACAGATGACATTCTTGCAGAGTGTCATCATTTTTTGTGTGGCGACGATGACATGAACGAGTTCTTCCAGAAGGATGCACTGGCATATAGTCGCTATCGTATGGGAAAATCCTATTGTTTCCGAATGAAGGACAACAAACGGGTAATCGTCGCTTGTTTTACGGTGTCGAATGATAGTATTCGCATTTACGATTTGCCCAGCAGTCGCCGCAATGCTATGTGGAATATCACCCATCGGGAGAAAATTCTCACGCGTTACCCCGGTGTACTTGTCGGTCGTTTAGCAGTAGCTTCCGACTTTGCTTGTAAAGGCATTGGTTCTGAAGTATTGGATTTCATCAAGATGTGGTTTCTCGACGATGCCAACAAGACAGGTTGCCGTTTTGCCATTGTGGACGCCAAGAATGAACCAAATATATTGCGTTTCTACGAGCGTAATGGTTTCAAGTCTTTGTTCCCTCGCGAAATTGACGAGGATTTTTACACCAAGCCTCCTAAAAACGAGCAAGAACGAGGAGAGCGTCTGAGGGAACCTCGCAAACTCAGAACCCGCCTTATGTTTTGTGATTTGTTGGAGGATTAAATAACTGAAACTTTTCGTTTGCTTCTATCTGTGATATGCAATAGCGTTAGCAAATGTCGCAAACTTTTTTGGAATATAGGGCAAATCCTCCTCGCAATTCGGTAAAACGCCGAATTTGTTGGCTGTGTCGCCCTCTCGTTAACAAAACAAACCTGCGCCGGCACTATTCTGCCGGCGCAGGCTTAATATATAGTAGACCTATTTATAAATAGCCCACTACTTCACCATAACCTTCTTTCCATTGACAATATAGATGCCCGGGGTGTTTTGCCAGTCCTCCACTCTGCGACCATTGAGGTCGTAAGCCTTTGCATTCGCGCCAAAGTCAGAGCTATTGCCTCTCTCTGTGGCAATTATGCCGTCAAGGTCATCACTACCTTCATACTCTTCTCTCCATATTTCCGTTATACAATAAACAATCCACCCTTTGTCTTTTATCTTAGCCACTTGACTCTTTGTGCAAACATTGCCCTCCGTTTCCGATGTTCTATCATATATATAAATTGTACCGCTATTATTTGGTATACTGCTTATAAAAGCATCCATATTTGCGCCTTTTATTTGGTTGTCGCAGCAGTGCAAAGTAGTCAGTGCTGTGTTATTAGACACATCTAAGCACGTCAGCTGATTGTCGCGGCATTGCAACAATTCCAATGCCGTGTTGTTCGATACGTCTAAGCTCGTCAGCTGGTTGTTTTCGCAGTGCAACTCAGTCAATGCCGTGTTATTAGATACATCTAAGCTCGTCAGCTGGTTTTTATAGCAGGACAACTCTTCCAATGCCGTGCAGCCAGACACATCTAAACTCGTCAGTTGGTTGGAGTTGCAGTACAACCGCCATAATGCTGTGCAGCTGGACACATCTAAGTTCGTCAGCTGGTTGTTGTAGCAGTACAACTCTTTCAATGCCGTGCAGCTGGACACATCTAAGTTCGTCAGCTGGTTGTAGTAGCAGTACAACCATTCCAATGCTGTGCAGCCAGACACATCTAAGCTCGTCAGCTGGTTGTCCCAGCATTTCAACCAAGTCAATGCTGTGCAACCGGACGCATTTAAGCTCGTCAGACTGTTGTCGTAGCAGTCCAACCATTCCAATGCCGTGTTGTTAGTTACATCTAAACTCGTCAGCCGATTGCCGCTGCAGTACAAATATGTCAGTGTCGTGCAGCCAGACA
>JAFLUU010000025.1 GCA_022508585.1 Prevotellaceae bacterium
ATGAATTTTTAAAGTTTCACGATGAAAAAACAAACGCGGAGGCTCAAAAATCGCGTGCGCACGACATTTAATTACGTGCGAAGGGGGATAATAAAAGCCCCGACGCGATTTGGTGTGTTTTACTTGCGAAAAAGTTACTTAAGGCTTGACTATAAGTATTTTGGCGACTACGCCGTTTTTGCCGTCGGCGTCGGAGGCTACGACGAGGTAGACACCCGTGGCGACGCGGTCGCCGGCTTTGTTGCGGCCGTCCCAGATGAATGAGCCGCCTAACGATGTGCCTTGCGCCACGAGCTGGCCGCTGGTGGTGGTGATCTTGACATCGCTGTCGGAGGTGAAGCCTGTGATGCGTATCTTGCCGTTATAGTCCGGGCGGACGGGGTTGGGAAACACCTTGATGTTGCTTTCCTCAAGCGTTTCTGCGGGTTCGGTGGCGTCAGCGCGATAGGACATGAGGCCGAGGTCGGTGCCTATCATCAGCAGGCCGTTGTCCGGCCTAATGGCGAGCGAGAGAATGCAGTCGGAGAGGAGCGGCGAGTTGTCGGCAGTGAAGTGCTCTAATATTTCGAGACCGTCGGGCGAAACGAGGTAGAGTCCGTTGTTGGTGGTGCCGAGCCATTTGCGGTTGGCGCCGTCAACGGCTATGCACTTGACGGGCACTCCGTCCAAGAGGTAGTCGGCATAGTTGGTGCCGTCGTTGCGCGGAATGAGCGGACGGTGAAACGTCTGCTTGGCGTCGAAGATTGTGGTGGGGTCGCGCAGGACGAAGACGCCTTGGTCGGTGCCTATCCATAGTTGGCCGTTCTTATCAAACGCAAAGTGGTAGAGCAGGCTCAGCTGTGTGGTGGTTCCGTTCTGGTCGGTGAAGGTTGTGCAGAAGGTGAACTTGTCGTCGTTGCGGTTTGCGAGTGTGCCGTTATAGTTCAGGCACGCTATGCCGGCGTAGTTGGTGCCTGCCCAGCGTCGGTGGCTCATCCATACCCAGCCGCGCGAGTCGAAGAGATAGTTGTCGAAGGTGGGGTAGCCTTTGATTGCGTTTTCATAGAAGGAGTACCACTTTCCTTCCGGCGTGAGGACGCGTATGATGGTGTCCACTTGGTTGTTAAACATCCAGAGGTTGCCTTTGGAGTCGTAGGTTGCACCTGTGAGGCGGTTATATGCCTTGTAGTTGGTGTGGTTGGGGTATATGCAGCTGATAGGTGAGTTGTCGTTGTTGTATAGTTGGGCAAACTGTCCGTTGCGATACTCATAGAGTCCGGCGGTGGCTGATGAGGCATAGTGATGAGAGGGATCGGTGGGGTCTTGCACGAGCGAAGTGAGATTGCTGTAGGCTACGCCTGTCTTGATAGCGATGCTGTCTTCGCTGAAATTGAGCCACTTGCCGTTTTCATATATCATCAGCGTGCCTTCGTAGTTGGTCTGGCCGCTATAATTGAGCGCGCCGCCGGCTACGAGCAGACGATTGTCGGGAGTGTAATGAAGATAGTTAAAATAGTTGCGTATGGGGCTGTTGGGCACGATATTGTTTCCTGCCTCAACGAGTGTTGAGGCGCCGGTGTCGTCGGTAGCGATAGTGTAGGCTTGCAATCCGAGGGCGCGGCGGGCTGCCCATAAGTGCTGGCCGTCGCTGGCTAAGTTGCTGAAGTCATTGGGGTAGTTAAGCACGTCGGTCTGTCCGTTCCTATCCATTATGAGCACCTGTTCCGCACCGGTAAGCACGAGGTGCTCGCCATAGGGCGAGGCGAGGTTGAACGAGCCTTCTACTTCGAGGTTGAGCTTTACTGCCTCGGGGTCAAAGGAGTAGAGGCCGCGAGTGGCCAGGGCGTAGAACTCGTCGTTGAATGCTATGAAGCGGAGCGGCACCGAGCTGCTCTTGCGCTGCCAGTTGGTGCGGTCGAGCAGGTTCTTGCTGCGGTCGCCCACATAGATGCCGTCGGGGCCTATGGCGTAGATGTTGTCCTTGTTGCCTATGGCATCGTTGATGCGGAAGCCTATCTCGTAGGCATTGGTGTACTCGGCCTTGCGCAGGTTGATCACCACGAGGCCGGAATTAGTGGAGAGATAGGCTTCTTCGCCGCAGATAGCGATATTCCTGATGGCCTTGGTGGGAAAAGAGGAATTTTTGTATTCGGGAATGTTGATGATGCTGTCGTTGGTGTCAAGAATGTCGATGTTGTAGTCGCTGTAGACCAGCAACAACTTCTCCAGCTCCTCGCTGTAAGCGATATGGGTGATGTTCGTGCTGCTCAAGCCCGTGGATTTGGAATAGGTCTGCACTTTGTCGGCGCCGAAGATGTAGGTAAACAGGCCGCCGTTGCCTATGGCGTACACTCTGCCGCCTGCCGGCAATACTTTCGTCACATCGTGGTAGGAGATATACGAGGTCCAGTCGCGTGCTGTGGCTGTGAGCGATAGCAGTGCGGACAAAATGAGGAGTAAGCACGTCTTTTTCATCGCAGTATATGATTAGTCGGTAATGCTCGCCTGACTATTCAGAAAGTCGGCTAACTTCTTCACGGCGCGGGCACGGTGGCTGATGCGGTTCTTGGCCTCTTCGCCAAGTTCGGCGAACGTTTTTGCCGTGCCGTCCGGAATGAATACGGGGTCATAACCAAAGCCTTGTTCGCCGCGAGGCTCTGTTGAGATCTCGCCCTGCACTTCTCCGCTGAACAGGTGCTCCTCTCCGCCCAGAATGAGGGCGATAGCTGTGCGGAAGCGAGCTTTACGGTTGTCTTTGCCGTTCATCTCGTGCAGGAGCTTACGCATATTGGCCTCGGTGTCGTGATTTTCTCCGGCGTAGCGCGCCGTGTGCACGCCGGGGGCGCCATTTAGTGCGTCTACCTCAAGCCCCGTGTCGTCGGCGAAGCAGTTCATTCCATAGTTGTCGTAGACGAAGCGCGCCTTGATGAGAGCATTGCCCTCCAGAGTGTCCGCCGTCTCGGCAATGTCGGCATGGCAATCTATGTCGGCAAGACTAAAAACCTCGATTTCATCGCGCAGAATGGCGCGAATTTCTCTTAATTTGTGCTCGTTGTTGGTAGCGAAGACAATCTTGTCCATCTTTTCGGTTTAATTAACGTGTGTTTGTGTGCCGTCGCGCTTAAATTAGTCCGCGAAGGCCTTTTAACATAATTAACGCGGAACTTAGCGTTTTATTGCACGCATAATGAATGTCGTGCGTGCGCATTTGAATTCGAGTTCACGACTTTCTGCAAAAAGGGTCTTGGTTTGGGTCTCGGCGCTATGGGGTTATTGCATATTTTGAGCAGTGTAAAAATTGGGAGGGTGAAAGATAATTATTATCTTTGCGCCCAAATTAAAATAATAAGCGATACTTAACGAGTCAGAAAGATGGACTACAACTTTCAGGAGATTGAAAAGAAATGGCAACAGCGGTGGCGCGAACGCAAGACCTACCGCGTAGTGGAAGACGAGAGCAAACAGAAATTCTATGTGCTCAATATGTTTCCTTATCCCAGCGGAGCAGGTCTGCATGTGGGGCATCCGCTCGGCTACATCGCCAGTGATATATATGCCCGCTACAAAAGGCAGAAGGGATTCAATGTTCTGAATCCTATGGGCTACGATGCTTACGGTCTGCCCGCAGAGCAGTATGCTATCCAGACCGGTCAGCACCCCGAGAAGACTACATTTCAGAATATCGACCGCTATCGTGAGCAGCTCGACAAAATTGGTTTCTGTTTCGACTGGGAACGGGAGGTGCGCACCTGCTCGCCGGATTACTACAAGTGGACTCAGTGGGCTTTCCAGAAGATGTATGACTCGTTTTTCTGCAATAAGACCCAAAAGGCGCAACCTATAGGCAAACTCATCGAGCATTTCTCCGCTCACGGCACTGAAGGACTCGATGTGTGCCAGACTGAGAACCTCGAGTTCACTGCGCAGCAATGGGCAGAGATGACAGAGCGCGAGCAGAACGATGTGCTGATGAACTACCGCATTGCTTTCCTCGGCGAGACGATGGTTAACTGGTGCCCGAAGCTCGGCACTGTGCTTGCCAACGATGAAGTGGTCGATGGCGTTAGTGTTCGCGGCGGTTTCCCTGTGGAACAGAAGAAGATGCGCCAATGGTGTCTGCGTGTGAGCGCGTATGCTCAGCGCTTGCTCGATGGTCTGGACACTATCGACTGGAGCGACTCCATAAAAGAGACTCAACGCAACTGGATTGGCCGCTCGGAGGGCGCGGAGATAAAGTTCAAAATCGCCGATTCCAACGAAGAGTTTACCATATTCACTACTCGTGCCGACACGATGTTCGGCGTAACCTTTATGGTGCTGGCTCCGGAAAGCGAGTTGGTGCAGCGCGTTACGACCGACGCTCAACGCGCCGAGGTGGAGCAGTATCTGACCTATGTCAAGGGGCGTACTGAACGCGAGCGCCAGATTGACCATAAGGTTACGGGCGTTTTTTCCGGCTCTTACGCTATAAACCCCTTTACCGGCGAGCGTAACCCTATTTGGATAAGCGAATATGTGCTTGCCGGCTATGGTACCGGCGCGATTATGGCTGTGCCGGCTCATGACAGCCGCGACTATGCTTTTGCCAAGCACTTTAACCTTCCTATTGTGCCGCTTATAGAAGGGGCTGATGTGAGCGAGGCAAGTTATGACGCCAAAGAGGGTATAGTCTGCAACTCTCCTGCCGCAGGCAAGGAGGCTTACTGCGATCTTGTGCTTAACGGACTTACGGTCAAGGAGGCGATTAAAGCCACTAAGGACTATGTGCGCCAGCATGGGCTTGGTCGCGTCAAGGTAAACTATCGTTTGCGCGATGCTATCTTCAGTCGCCAGCGTTATTGGGGTGAACCGTTCCCTGTGTATTACAAAGACGGAATGCCGCAGATGATTCCTGCCGAGTGTTTGCCGTTGGAGTTGCCTGAGGTCAAGAATTTCCTGCCCACCGAGACCGGTGAGCCGCCGCTTGGCAACGCTCAGTTCTGGGCGTGGGACGAAGTGAATCGCAAGGTGGTGGATAAGGCGCTTATTGACGACAAAACGGTCTTTCCCATCGAGCTTTACACCATGCCGGGCTTCGCAGGTTCTTCTGCCTACTACCTCCGTTACATGGATCCGCACAATAGTGAGGCTTTGACGAGCGAACGAGCCGATCATTACTGGCAAAATGTTGACCTCTATGTCGGTGGCTCCGAACACGCTACAGGACACCTTATTTACAGCCGCTTCTGGAACAAGTTTCTCTACGATTATGGCTACTCCTGCAAAGAAGAACCTTTCCAGAAGCTCATTAACCAAGGTATGATCCAAGGACGCAGCAATTTTGTCTACCGTATCAAAGACACTAACACCTTCGTGTCTTGTGGGCTCAAGGAACAGTATGACACTACGCCTATTCATGTCGATGTGAACATCGTTAGCAACGACCAGCTCGATATTGAGGCTTTCAAGGCATGGCGACCGGAGTATGCCGACGTGCAATTCGTACTTGAGGACGGTAAATATATCTGCGGCTGGGCTGTTGAGAAAATGTCGAAGAGTATGTACAATGTTGTCAACCCTGATAATATCGTGGAGCGCTATGGCGCTGACACTCTCAGGCTCTATGAGATGTTCCTCGGCCCGATTAGTCAGTCTAAGCCGTGGGATAGCAATGGTATTGACGGCTGTTTCCGCTTCTTGCGCAAGGTCTGGGGATTGTTCTACAGTCGTGACGGGCAGTTGCAGCTCACTGACAACGAACCTGCGAGAGAAAGTCTTAAAAGCATCAATAAATTGGCAAAAAAGGTTAGCCAAGACATCGAGAATTTCTCTTATAATACTGCAATCAGCGCGTTTATGGTTTGTGTGGGCGAGTTAGCGAGTCAGAAGTGCACCTCTAAATCTGTACTCGAGACTCTTGTGCGCCTGCTTGCCCCGTTTGCGCCCCATATTTGCGAGGAATTGTGGGAGTTGCTCGGCCATTCTACAACTGTTTGCGATGCGGAGTGGCCTGAGGTTGACGAACAGTATCTCAAAGAGGACACAGAGACCCTCAGCATCTCCTTTAACGGCAAGACTCGCTTCACTCTCGACTTCGCAACCGATGCTACCAAGGAGGACATCGAGAAAGTTGCTCTCGCCGCCGAGCTTACGGCCAAATACACCGAAGGAAAGCAAATCGTGAAGGTCATTGTGGTGCCTCATCGCATTGTAAATATCGTGTTGAAGTAAGATACTTATTGTCTCTACCATATTATTACGCATTTCGTTATTATTATCACATATCTCATTATCTAAAATATAATGAAACCAAAGTTCCGCCATGTCGCCCACGACCTTAGTCTAATGTTGCTCGGTATTGTGATGTACTGTATCGGCTTTACTCTCTTCCAGCTGCCCTATCATATCACTCCGGGCGCAACTACAGGTCTTGGTGCTATTATTTTCTATGTTACCAATATTCCTGTAAACATTACATACTTTTCTGTTAACATTGTGTTGCTGATTGTTGCCCTGAAGATACTTGGCTTCAAGTTTATGACCAACACTATCTATGGCATCGCCTTTATGACTTTTGTCCTTTGGGCGATTCCTGAATGGTTTGGCGATGAACACGGCGTGTTGCCTCGCATTTTAGGCGAGAACGATATGTTTATGGCTTGCATCATCGGCGCAATGCTTGAGGGCATCGGCCTTGGTTTCGTCTTCCTCGGCAATGGTAGCACCGGCGGCACGGATATTGTTGGCGCGGTCATCAATCATTACCGCGACATGAGCATTGGGCAAGGCATTATCATTGCGGATCTTTTGATTATCTCCTCCAGCTTTTTCGTGTTCCACGATATGCGTTTGCTCATCTATGGTTATTGTACATTGTTCATTGAAACATTTATGCTCGATTATGTGATGAATAGCGCGCGCCAGTCTGTGCAGTTTTTCATCTTCTCTGAAAAATATGACGAGATTGCTGCCGAAATTGTTAAGACCGGTCGTGGCGTTACCGTGCTTGATAGTCAAGGTTGGTACACCAAACAAAATCACAAGGTGCTCGTTGTTCTCGCTCGCCGCAGAGAGAGTGCATTTATCTTCAGAGTTATAAGGAGTACCGACCCCAATGCGTTTGTCTCACAGAGCAAAGTTGTCGGTGTCTTCGGCAATGGCTTCGACCGCATGAAGGGCAAGTAAATGTCCTCACAAAGTGGCGAGAGCATATAAAAGTAGTCGTATAATTAATATGAACTCCGAAAGTTAGACAAAAACTTTCGGGGTTCATATTTTGTATAATTTGGTTCGCTTTATTTCTAAAAAGGGTTATTCATATGTCCGGAATGATTAGCGGTCTTCATAAAAGACTGAAAATTAGCACTCCTTTGAAAACTATCTTAAATTTTGTTTCCAATTTGAGTCCATCAAGGTTAAAATAATACTAAAAAGGCCATTTTTACTCAACTTAATAATAAGTCAAAAGAGTATTATTCTTTAAGAAGAGATTGAATGGTCTCTATTTCGCAATTTTGTAAACTTCATTAAAGCGATAAAAGATAAAACTACCACTACACCACTCTATACTGTTAGTTTTGTCTAATTTTTGTTAAATAAGGCTAACGGCATATTGCCCTATGATTTTGCAAAATAAGCATTTGATTATTTAACGATCCTAAAAATCTAATGAATATTAACATTTTTTCACTAAAGTTGTACGTAGTAAAATTTCTCATTCGTATTATATACTATACACTTTCTTAATATTGATATGAAAAATATAAAACACCAAGTCCAAGAAATGTCGGATTTTCTTCTCTCATGGATCTTAACAACCAACAGAGGATGAATAAAAGAATTTTCAATCTGCTATCTAAATATATGGATGATCCAATTTTTATATGTTTGGTAACTTGCTTGATAGTAACAAGCTAGAGTTTAAATATGTTACAATTGGAAGGTTAAAAACTTTATCAATTTATAATCAAACAGTTACCCAATGACTACTGTAAAAGAAACCTTATCAAAACTTTCAAAATATACAATAAGTATCGGTTTGTCTAAGGATGAATTAGATCAGATGGATTCCTCACATACTGTATTAGAATTTGTAGGAAATTCTGAAACTGTATATAAAAAATCATCAAATGCTATTAAACAGGGGTTATGCATCCAATGCAATGAAATTTATGTTCTTTTATTTGCTAATGAGAAAGACAGAGTGGATTATTGCATGAAAGCAATCCCGATGGAAGAAATAAGTAGTCTTAATATAGAAGGAAAATATGGTGCCTACTTTCTTCCAGAAGGGGAAGGAAAACAACCAGTCAGATTAATATTAATTTTCGAGAGATACTAAAGAATTTCTTTCAAAGGATGAATTTCAAAATATTCTTGGAGAAAAATATAGAGAACTATTCGAATAATTTTTTAGAAGTTGCGCACGACACAAACAAAGTGTATTTGAAAATGATTGGATATGCTGAACAAAAGGGTTTAGACGTATACGTCTATAATCTAAGCGGAGGATTCATGTGGAACCGGTATGGTACCTTGATGGGATACACATCTGACACCGTTACAATCAAGCATGGCTCAAACATCCTTATTTGTGGAGAGCATGGAGAAGTCAAATTCACTCGCTAAAACTGGGTTTAATAATAGAATCCCACTAACATGAACGGTGTTCTTGCTTGGTCGTCTGTCTCTTATGGCAAACGACCAAGCAAAATTAGGTTATAAAAGCTCACAACTAAAAAATAATCACTAAATTTGGCATCAAATCTAAATTTTGTCTTAATAATGGAAATAGTAATAGAACAAACACTTCAAAAACTTTCTGAGAACTATGATGAATGGAATAAACGATATGAAACTTATTTAAAAGAAATATGGCAAAATGAGGGCAAGAGTAATAAAGCCTTTCGTAAACCTCTTAATCTCTCTTTGTATTCTACGGTTGGGACAAGAAATGAGAAATGTTATTTTCTTAGATTTAAGGGCCAAAATGTTGGAAAGATTACAGTTTCTAATTCTAAAGAGGTCAAGTTAAATAGTTTAGTTGCGCCAGGTAAATTCCATGAGTTAGGAGACTGCCCTATCTTGAAAGGTCATGAAGCAGTTGAATGGCATTCGGAAGAAGCTTTTAACTTTAGACATTATTTTAAACATAAAGAAGAATCCACAAAAACAAAAAGTCCAGAACATTTTATTGAAAATAGATTACTAATAGAATTCCGTCAAAGAAATGGGAGAATAAAACAGATACGAAATATTCAACCAGTTCTCTTACATGAACTGTTCTTTCAAATGCCTACACCTCTAAAAGCGAGTGATCATGTCCCTAAGTATTCTGGGAAAAATGGCGGAGGGATTGATATCATATCTCGGATACGAACTAAAGAGGGGCATATTAGACTTTGTGTTATGGAGGTGAAAGATGAAAATGAAGAAAAAGAGACTCAAAAAAATGCTATGTCCCAAGCTATTATCTATGCTACTTTTATAGCAAAATTAATAGAAGTTCAAAAGGATTGGTTAAAATTTTTTTCTGGTCATCACCGTAGAAGTGGAAAGTTAAGTAATAGTTTGGATGCAAAGGATATCGAGGTCGTAACTATAATGCCTATTGGAGGTACAGAAACTTTTGATAAAAAAGACTTGTCAGTTATGGGAACTGACTATGTCTTGCATTGTCGCACTTTATATTATGATAAGTATAAATTTGAAAATGACAACATATTTGAATTTTCCGGTTCTTTATTAGAAGATATTAAATTATGAAAATAACGATTCATAGAGGCACCAATCAGATTGGTGGATGTATCACTGAATATGAGCAAGACGGTTGGAGAGTATTTGTCGATTATGGTGAGCAGTTACCAGGAAATGAACATCAAAAACTCGAAATAGACGGTTTGAACCAGGGAGACTTGTCTAAGAGTGCTTTGTTCATTACACACTATCATATTGACCATGTTGGCAATATTGAGGAATTGTCAGAAAGTCTACAGATCTATATGGGAGAAGTAAGTAAAGAGATTCTTTGCGAGCTATCCAATCACCTTAAAACCATAAGCAACAAGAAAGCACTTTTGGTAAAAAGACTTGAATCTGTTAAGACCTTTAAAGCAGGAGAAGTTATAAAATTTGGGAACTTTCTTATTACACCATTCACTCTTGATCATTCTGCCTTTGATGCTTATGCTTTCAAGATTGAAGCTGGGTGTTTGAAGGCTTTCCATACGGGTGATTTTAGGACGCATGGTTTTAGAAGTGGAAAACTTTTCAAGTTGCTGGATAAATATGTAGGTAAAGTGGATTATGTGGTATGTGAAGGTACAAATGTAGCCAGACCGGAAGTGTCGAATAAATCTGAACATGAACTTCAAACTGAGTATGAAGAAGCATTTAGAAATAACAAAGGGAGCATTGTCTATGTCTCCACAACAAATATAGACAGACTTTTCTCCCTATACCATGCTGCTCTGAAAGTTGGTAAACCTTTCTATGTAGACCCATTCCAAAAGAGAATAATGGATATAGTAACTCAAAGGGATAACCTATGGGGTAAATCAAGGCTTTATAAATATGGTAAATATGAACCGATAGCATTAAAATATGATAAAAATGAATATCTCTTTACAAAAGAATTTGAGGATTTCATTAATGAAAAAGGTTATGTTCTGATGGCTCGTGCAACAGACAGATTTGATAATCTGATTGATAAATTGCCCGGTGAAAAGAAGACGTATCTTTCGATGTGGCATGGGTATGTAGAACCGAAATTTAATTCATATAATCCAAGGTTAGTTAAATCCCTAGATGAAGATACACTTTATCTTCATACCAGCGGACATACCGATATGGGGAGTCTCTTTAGATTTTTTGAGGCATTAAATCCAAAGGCAATAATTCCGATACATACTGACAATCCAAATCGTTTTGCAAATTTATTTTCAAATAGATGGCCGGTACTTTTATTAAATGATGGAGATTATTTCAATCCAATAGATGACTCAAGAGTTGACGGTGTTACATCTTCGATTTTTGCCGTAAAAGAATTGAAAAGTGATATAAAGGTTATTTCCTTTGAAAATAGCGAAAAGTGTTATTCATTGGATGCAAAAATAATCGGTAATTTCAGAAACGAGAAAGATGCATTATTTGGACTTCATGCTATTCAGTATGCACCTAAGAGAATATTAGGTTATAGCAATGATGAAGAAGAAGATATGGAACCCAGTATTATTAACACATATACTTCTAATTTGACTTTGAATGTTAATGGTATATATGGAAATGGAAAACATTCACCAGGGGGTGAAGAATTTCAGACCTCGACTCGCTTCCAACCAGGAGATGGGGTATTATGTGTTCTTCGTCATTTAAATGTTGTATTCCCGGCTATCTATGAAGGTCCAATAACATTAGATTCCCTAAAAGAATGGTACGATAATGATGAAATGTCAAAAATATATTATGATTCATTTGAAGACTTTGTAAAAGAAGGGCTATGGGATTGCGATTGGGATTCCGTTATAGTAAGACCTTTGGTTAAGATTGATAATGAAGAATGGTATGATAAGATGTTGGTAAGACGTCCATTCGTATTTCCTTACAAACAGTTTGATATTTGAAAATTCTACATCTATCTGATACACATTGTGTCCATCGCAGCATGGGAAGACTTCTGGTTGGACTTCGACCAAAGAATGTAGCAAAGGTATAAATAAGTTTTTATCTGCAAGACTTAAGCCTAATTAAAGTGAGGCCGTCGCGTAGCGGAATGATGACCTTTTCTATGCGATTGTCGTGGGCAATTCGATTATTGAAGTCGCGAATGCCGACAGTCTGCGCGTCGTGGTCGTAAGCAGGGTCGACGACATGTCCGTCCCATAGCGTATTGTCCGCCAAGATGTAGCCACGCGGCTTAATAAGCTTTAGAGACAACTCATAATAGTCAAGATATTGCCGTTTGTTGCCGTCAATGAAAATTAAGTCGTAGGTTCGGGGAGAAGATGCGAGTTCTCGGAGTACATCGCCGATGTAAAATGATATTTTGTCCGCCCAAGGCGAGTTTTCGATGTTACGGCGAGTGAAATCTTCGAGTTCATCGTTGATTTCATAGGTGTCGATGTGCGCATTTTCGTCGAGCCCTGATGCCATGCTAAGGGCGGAATAACCAGTGTAGGTGCCTATTTCCAGAATGCGTTGCGGTCTGATCATTTCCACCAGCATACGCAGCAAAGTCCCCTGCAGGTGCCCCGAAGCCATCTGCCCCCTTATCTGATAGAGGTTGGTGTTACGCCAAACACGGCGTAGATACGGGTGTTCTGCGTCGATATGTCGCTCAATGTAGTCGACAAGGCTCTGCATCGCCTACTGCAAAGAATTTTTAGCCTGCAGGATAGCCTCAATAGCGAGGCGGTAAGAGTCCAACCCGAAGCCACAGATCACACCCTTGCAACCAGCCGAAATAATAGAGTGGTGGCGAAACTCTTCGCGCTGATGAACATTAGAGATGTGCACCTCTATCACAGGACTGCTCACCGCCTTGATTGCATCGAGCAGCGCCACGGAAGTATGAGTGTAAGCCCCGGCGTTAAGCACCACGCCATCACAGGAGAACCCCACTTCGTGTATCTTGTTTATCAACTCTCCCTCGCTGTTGTTCTGATAATAATCTATTTCAACCTGAGGATAAGCTACGCGCAGCTGAGCCAAGTAGTCGTTAAAGCCCATCTTGCCGTAGACAGAGGGCTCTCTTACGCCTAAAAGGTTGAGGTTAGGCCCGTTTATAATCTGTATTTTCATCGCGATAAGGTTAAAAATCAAAATCTGAACCTCGAAGTTCGATTGATTATTCGTAATTTCGTTGCGAAATTAGAAAGAAAAAATCATAATAGGCGCATGGCAGAGCAGAATATTGACATTTCACGCACCGAAAGCTACGAGCAGTGGCAGAAGTGGCAACAAGAGTTCGTGCGTCCCTTTCGCATTTATCTACAGCTCGAGCGTGGCCTTTCGCCCAACACTCTTGACGCCTATATGCGCGATTTGGATAAGCTGTTGACTTTTCTCGCTGCCGAGAATGCCGACCCTCTGCATATAACTATCGACCACCTCCAGGATTTTGCCGCCGCTCTTTATGGTATAGGTCTCGACACCCGCACCCAAGCCCGTATCCTCTCTGGCGTGAGGGCTTTCTGCCGTTTTTTGCTCCTTACCGAGCGCACAGACACCGACCCGGGCGAGCTGATGCCCTCTCCTCGGCGAGGTATTCACCTGCCCGAGGTTCTGGCGGTGGAGGAAATAGACGCTATGCTCGCCGCCATTCGCCTCGACACCAAGGACGGCCAGCGCAACAAGGCTCTTGTAGAAGTGCTTTACAGCTGCGGTCTGCGTGTCAGCGAGCTATGTAATCTGAAGCTCTCCGACCTTTTTCTCGATGAAGGTTTTATCAGGGTAAAAGGCAAGGGCTCGAAAGAAAGACTCGTGCCTATCTCGCCGAGAGCCGTCAAGGAGCTGCGCCTCTATTTCCTTGACCGCAATACATGGCATATTCCGCCGGAATACGAAGATTATGTCTTTATTACCATTCGCCGCGGCACACGCAATATCGGCCGCATCATGGTTTTTCATCTCATTAAGGAACTCGCCGTTCGTGCCGGAATAACAAAGAACATCTCTCCCCACACTTTGCGCCATTCTTTTGCCACTCATCTGCTGGAAGGCGGAGCCAATCTGCGTGCCATACAAGTTATGCTCGGCCACGAGAGCATTGCCACCACCGAGATTTACACGCACATCGACCGTTCGCGCTTGAGAGAGGAGATACTGCTGCACCATCCGCGCAACAAACGCTACTCCGGCGCTTGAGGCGGCAGCGCTTTGTGTCGTTTGCTTTGCGATGCGCCATATTTCACCAATTTGTTGGCAGCCACAATAATGCTTTGCCCGCTGTCGGCAGACACACGCTTCACTTCCTCCAGCGCACGCTGCGCGTTAGCAAAGGTATCCTCCACCTTGCGGAATCGTTCTGCGAAAATCTGTACCCTTTCGATGATGCTGTTTGCTGCTTCCACGAAGTGCTGCTGATTTTCCACCTGCTTCATCTGCCTCCAACTCGACTCTAACACTCGCAATAGCCCGTACAAGTTATTGCTGCCGCATATAATCACCCGTTTGTCGTAAGCATCGCGATACAAATGCGGTTCGGCCGCCGCCGCAAGCTGTAGAGCCTTGTCGCTAAACACATACATTACCACAAAATCCACCTTTCCGCCGTTCAGATGCCGCGAGTAGTCCTTGTGCGAGAGCTCGTCGATGTGCCTGCGCACCGAGGCGACATGACGATTGAGCATCTCCTTGCGTTGTTCGTCGGTCGTGCTGTCGCAATAGTCCTTGAATGCAGTCAGCGAGACTTTGGAGTCTATGATTATATCCCTGTTTTCAGGAAAATGCAGTATCACATCGGGCTGCAGGCGGTGGCCGCCTTGGTCGATGACGGTGTGGCCGCTCTGATCGCGCATCGTGGTCTGCTGTTCATACTGCAACCCCTCCTCAAAGCCCATCTCGTCGAGCATTTGCTTCAGCTTCAGTTCTCCGAAGTCGCCTTGCGTCTTGCTCTCGCCCGTCAGCGCCTGCGCCAGACGGTCAGCCTTGTCGCCCACCTCCTTGGCCTGCATCAGATTGGTCTTGATTGCAGAGTCAAGGCGCACCATGCTTGAGCTATGCTCGAGGCTCGCTTTGTCCACCACCTCCTGCATCCTCTTCAGCTCCATCTTCAGCGGCTCTACGATGAGCCCCATCTGCCTTATGTTGGTCTGCTCCAACTGTTGCTGCCTGTGCTGAAGAATAAGCTCCGAGGCAGAGTTCATCTGCTCCTTTATAAGCGCCATTTGCTGCTCCAATTGGCGCTGTTGAGTCTCCTCAAGGCGCTTAAGCTCCGTCTTGTGCGCTGATTGCAGCTCCGTGTTCTGCCTGTTGGCGTTCTGCAGGTTAGCTTTCAGCTGCTCGTTGTCGCGCAGCAGGCGCATCTTGGTGCGGTTGCCTGCCAGCAGCATCGCCATGGCGCCCACCAAAGCCCCTATCGTTGCCGAAATAATAATGATGCCCGTCATCGTCAGTCCTGTTAGATACTAAAAACTTTACGATGCGAAAGTAGCATTTTTCTTCGGATAATCGCGTGGCTGCAAACAAAATCTTCGCCGCCTATATGCGCCGTATGGCGGAAAGTAGCTACATTTGCCGCGCACTAAAAGCCGATGACAAACCAACAATTCATCACCCAGCACCGCCAAGACGATGTGCGCCGGTTGGCTTTGGGCACCCTGCCCGAGGAAATCGACGCTCGGTGGTGTCTGCAGCAGATAGAGGGCTGGCAACTCGCCTCGCGCAAGCTGCCCCAGTGGGCGGCAACGGAAGGACTGTGGTTTCCGCCGCGCCTGTCGCTGGAGCAGTGTTCCGGTCAGGCCGCCGCGCGCTACAAATGCTCCATCGTGGAGCGTCTTTTGCCCACGGCGACGCAGCGTAGGTCTATGGCAGACCTCACGGGCGGCTTCGGCGTCGATTTTTCGTATATGGCGCCCTTGTTTGATGCCGCCCGTTATTATGAGCAGAATGCCGAACTCTGCCGCATTGCCGAGCATAATTTTTTGTTGCTCGGCCTGAGCCAAGCCAATGTGGTCTGCGCCGACACGAGCGTGGAGCCCGCCTGGCATAATGCCGACCACTCTTTGCTGTATCTCGATCCGGCGCGCCGCGATGTGGGCGGACGCAAGACAATAGCTATCGAGGACTGCACTCCCGATGTGGTCGCTATGCAGAGTGAGCTGCTCCAGAGCGCTCCGGTCGTGATGATAAAACTGTCGCCCATGCTCGACATACGCATGGCGCTGCGCCGACTGACCAATGTAAGCGAAATACACATTGTCAGTGTCAAGGGCGAATGTAAAGAACTCCTTTTGGTGCTTACCGCCCGGCAGGCGCCGCTGCATATCTACTGCGTCAATCTGGAGAGCCACGACGCCCCCTTCGTCTCCGACGCTGCCGCAGCGTGGGCTGTGCAGCCTAAATTCTGCGATGAAATCGGCGCTTTTCTCTACGAACCCGGCGCCTCCTTGCTCAAGGGCGGCGTGCAGGACGCCGTGGCGGCGCACCATAATCTGCTCAAACTCCACCGAGACAGCCACCTCTACACAAGC
Source organism: Prevotellaceae bacterium (assembly GCA_022508585.1). Taxonomy (GTDB): domain Bacteria; phylum Bacteroidota; class Bacteroidia; order Bacteroidales; family Bacteroidaceae; genus UBA6382. Next base: position 16,149 of record JAFLUU010000025.1, read on the forward strand.
AACATCCTTTGCCCCGATTTCCCCGGGCGCATTTTCAGTGTGGAGGGGCACTGCGGCTTCTCCAAAGGCGAGCTGCGTTCGCTCATAGGCGACATGGCGCAGGCTAATCTCACCGTCCGCAATTTTCCTGCCACCGTGGCGGAACTGCGCAAGCGCCTCAAGCTGCGCGAGGGCGGCGATACATATCTCTTTGCCACCACCGCCTGTGGCGCAGGGCGCGTGTTAATCAAATGTAGGCGTGCGGCGCCACACAAATCGCAAGCGGAGAGCGGCGAATGAGGAATAATTTGTAACTTTGCCCCACCAAACAGCGATTTTCCCTATCACATCAAGCACAAACAGTCTGCCGCGATGGTTCTTAACTACATCTGGATTGCCTTTTTCGCAATCGCTTTTATCATTGGATTAGTCAAGCTCGTTTTTTGGGGCGACATGGAGGTCTTCCCTGCCATTATGAACTCCACTTTCGACACCGCCAAGACAGCTTTCGAGCTCAGTCTCGGCCTTACCGGCGTGCTCTCCCTGTGGTTGGGTGTGCTCAAGATAGGTGAGCGCGGCGGACTGATTGATGCCCTCGCTCGGCTGTTGAGTCCGGTCATGGTCAGGCTTTTTCCCGACATTCCCAAGAATCATCCTGTTTTCGGCAATATGTTTATGAACATTTCTGCCAATATGTTGGGGCTCGACAACGCAGCCACCCCTCTCGGCCTTAAGACGATGGAGGGTCTGCAGTCGCTCAATCCGCGCAAAGACACAGCCACCAACCCGATGATTATGTTTTTGGTGCTCAACACCAGCGGTCTCACCATCGTGCCCGTCTCGGTGCTCGTATATCGTGCGCAGATGGGCGCCGCCCAGCCCACCGATGTCTTTCTGCCCATACTGTTGGCCACCTTCGCCGCCACGGTGGGCGGTATCATCATCACATCTATTTATCAGAAAATAAACCTCTTCAACCGCACCCTGCTGCTCACCCTCGGCGCAGCCTGCACGGTGGTCGCCGCCATAGTGTGGGGTTTCAGTGTGATGGACAAAGCCGCCCTCAACGCGCTGACCACCACCGCCGCCAACCTGCTGCTCATGCTCGTGATAATGATATTCCTCTACAGCGGAGTGCGTCGCCGCATCAATGTCTACGATGCTTTCGTCGAGGGAGCTAAGGAGGGTTTCCACACAGCGGTGCGCATCATACCCTATCTCGTTGCCATGCTCGTGGCGATAGGTGTCTTTCGCGCTTCAGGCGCAATGGACTGGCTCATCACGGGGCTGCAGCGCGCGGTGGAGAGTGTCGGTCTCACGGCAGAGTGGGTCGGCGCCATGCCCACGGCGCTCATGAAACCCCTGTCGGGCAGCGGCGCGCGCGGCATGATGGTCGACGCCATGAACACCTTTGGCGCCGACTCCTTTGTGGGCAGGCTCAGCTGCATCTTCCAGGCAAGCACCGACACCACATTCTACATTCTGGCAGTCTATTTCGGCGCCGTAGGCGTGAGCAAGACGCGCCATGCCGTGGTCTGCGGCCTGCTCGCCGACCTTATCGGTGTCGTGGCGGCAATATTGGTCTGCTATATGTTCTTCGGTTAGTCTCCTAAAAACAAGAAAACGATATGTTACTCGACATTTTGTGCATCCTCGCCGGTTTTGTGTTGCTCTTGAAGGGCGGCGACTGGCTCGTGGACGGCTCAGTCAGCATCGCCCGTAAGGCAAGGCTGAGTTCTATGGTCATAGGCCTCACGGTGGTGGGCTTCGGCACCTCCGCCCCCGAGCTGTTTGTCAGCCTGCAGGCAGCCCTTGCCGGCAGTCCGGGCATTTGTCTGGGCAATGTGGTGGGCTCCAACATCGCCAACATAGCGTTGATACTCGGTGTTACATCGCTCATACTGCCCTGCGCCTCCAAGGCTCACACGCTCCGTGTGGATGTCCCCATGATGGTGCTCGCCTGCCTCCTGCTGGCAGCCGTGGGGCTCACAGGCACAATAGGCAGAGTCGCTGGCGCAGTGGGCATCGCCATGCTCGTCTGCTTTGTGGCGAGCGAGGTGCGCCGCTCCCGCAAACTGATAAAAAACGACGATTCCATCGCGCAAAATGACCAGAAGACTATGCGCCTCTGGCAGGCAATCCTATTGGTGCTCGTGTCGTTCGGACTGTTGGTGCTCGGCTCCAATCTGTTGGTCAGCGGTGCCTCGGGCATTGCTCGCGAGATAGGCACAATGGCAGGCGCCGACCCTCGGGAGCTCGAGCGCGTGATAGGCTTGACCGTGGTGGCGGTGGGCACAAGCCTGCCCGAGCTGTTCGCCTCCGTGGTGGCGGCGCGCAAAGGTGAACAGGAGATGGCCATTGGCAATATCGTGGGCTCAGTAACCTTCAATGTCTTTTTCTGTATCGGCATACCGGCTCTTATATGCCCTATCCACGACAGCGATAAGGGCTTCTTGTTCGACTATGCGCTGATGGGCGGCCTCTCTCTGCTGCTCTGGCTGTTTATGTTCACGCGCCGCACCCTCGAACGCTGGGAGGGCGCCGTATTGTTCGCCATCTATATCGCCTATATCGTGCGCACCGTGGTGGCGTAACACCGCAGCATAGCATTATATAGCTTTAGTAATTTAGTAAAAGCTGTGCGCACGATACTTAATGTCGTGCGCATTCGTTTTTGGGGTCTCGGCGCGTGATTTTTGGGCCTCGAAACTCGTAGAAATGTCGTGAAAAATGAAAAAATCTTGTAAGAATTTTCAAAAATTCTTATATAAATTTCTGAGAATTCTTATAAGGTTTTTT